>NZ_JBFNEH010000020.1:0-55064 GCF_040797425.1 Symbiobacterium sp.
GTGGCGGGCGTGCTGGCCGGCCAGCGGGTGCAGCAGATCTCGGACCCCGACGCCATCGCCGACTGGAATTTCGACCGGGTGCTGGCCACCCCCGGCTATACCGCCTACATCAAAATCGCCGAGGGCTGCGACTGCGCCTGCGCCTTCTGCTCCATCCCGCTCATGCGGGGGCGCCACCGGTCGCGGCCCATGGAGTCCATCGTGGACGAGGCCCGGCGGCTGGGCCAGATGGGCGTGCGGGAGCTGGTGGTAATCTCGCAGGACACCACCTATTACGGCATGGATCTGTACCGGAAGCCCATGCTGGCTACGCTGCTCAGGGAACTGGCGCAGGTCGACGGCATCCGGTGGATCCGCATCCATTACTCGTACCCCACCCGCATCACGGACGAGCTGATCGACGTGATCGCCACCGAGCCCAAGGTGCTCCACTACCTCGACCTGCCGCTGCAGCACGGTTCCAACCGGGTGCTGCGCATCATGAACCGGCCCGCGGACGCGGAAGGGTACCTGCGCCTGGTGCGCAAGCTGCGGGAGCGGGTGCCCGACATCTGCCTGCGCTCCACCTTCATCGCCGGCCACCCCGGGGAGACCGAGGAAGACTTCGAGATGCTCCTCGACTTCCTGCGGGCCTGCGAGTTCGACCACGTGGGGGTCTTCGCCTACTCCCAGGAGGAAGATACCAAGTCGGGGAAGATGGAGCAGATCCCGGAGGAGGTGCGGGCTGCCCGGCGGGATCAGGCGATGGCCGTACAGCAGGAGATCGCCCGGAAGCGGAACCAACTGCAGGTGGGCCGGGAGCTGGAGGTGCTGGTGGAGGGCCGCTCGCCCAAAGGGCGCGGCTGGTACGTGGGCCGCTGCTACCGCCAGTCGCCGGGCATCGACGGCGTGGTGCTCCTCCAGGCGCCGGCGCACGCGCAGCTCAGGCCGGGCGACATGGTGCAGGTGCGCATCACCGGCGTGCAGGATTACGACCTGCTGGGCCGGACCACCGAACCGCTCACCGTGGACGGGGTGGCCCTGGAGGAGGACCTCTCGCTTCCCGTTTTCACCCCGACGCGCCACCAGTAAGGCGCAGAAAGGCCCGGCACGCCGCCTGCGTGTCGGGCCGTCGTGATCTGTGAAAGGAGCCGGGACCCATGAAGAGCATTGCCGCACGTATCCTCGATCAGCTGGGGGTTTCTTACGAACTCCGGGAGTACGAGTGGAGCGAGGAGGAGCTGGACGCGGTCTCCGTCGCCCGCAAGATCGGCCTGCCGCCGGAGCAGGTGTTCAAGACCCTGGTGGTGCGGGGCGACAGGACCGGGGTCATGGTCGCGTCCATCCCCGGCAACGCCGAGCTGGACCTGAAGAAGCTGGCAGCCATAAGCGGGAACAAGAAGGTCGAGATGGTCCACGTGCGGGAGATCCAGGGGCTTACGGGCTACGTTCGGGGCGGCGTCTCGCCCCTGGGAATGAAGAAGCACTACCCGTACTATCTGGACGAGACGGCCGAGATCATCGACCGGCTGGCCGTGAGCGCCGGCCAGCGGGGGCTCCAGCTGGTGCTCAGCGGCCCGGACCTGATCCGGGCGACGGGGGCAAAGCTGGCCGCCCTGACCCGTTAACCGGAGTGCCAACAGGGAAGAGGCCACGGCGGCACCGCCGTGGCCTCGCTGTATCCCATGGGCCAGCCGACCCGATGGCGCCCGGGCACGGCCTTGGCGCCGGGGCCATCAGGCGCGCCAGCGCACCTCCCGGCCGGCCTCGTCCACGTAGTCGATATCCGCCGTGCGGGCCTGCAGGTCGACCGTCAGCCGGCAGCGCCGGTCGCCCCTGGTCCACTCGAGCCGAACCTGGTGGGGCGGACCGTCCAGCACCCGAAACTCGCCGCCGAAGGCCGGGTACGCGTTGCGGAAGCGGATCAGCCGGAAGAGCCGCTGCACCACGTTCCGCTGCAGGGCCTGTTCCACCTCGGCCATCGTGTAGTTGTGCCGGTTGGCCGCCCGGTAGTCGCCGGTGGCCCGGTAGGCCTCCTCGTCGTTCTCCCCGGCCAGCAGGCCCACGTAGTAGACCTGCGGGACCCCGGGGGCGAAGAGCTGGATGGCCCGGGCGGCGATGTACGCGTCGTCGTCCCGGCCCAGCACCTCGTAGTACGTGCCGCCGATCTGGTGCACGTCGAGGCCGCCCTCGCCCTTGTGCTGCTCACCCAGGATGCGGCTTACCCGGGAGCCCCGGGCGATGCAGGTGTCCACCACCCGCCTGGCCTCCGCCACGTCGATCCACCCCTCCAGGTCCGGCAGCACGGGGATGCCGTCGTGGCAGTCCAGCATCGTGAACTGATGCCGCGGGCAGACCCGGAGGTAACCCGCCAGCCGCTCCCCGGAGCCGGTGTGCAGGGCCGAGAGCACCGTGAAGGGCAGGACGAAATCGTAGACCCAGAAGCCCCGCTCCTCCAGCTTCTTCTGCAGCGGGAGGGGCGCGTGCACCTCGGGGAGGAGCGCGATGCCCAGGGAGTCGGCCAGGCCCTTGATCTCGCCCAGCACCTCCCAGATCTCGGGCTCCACGAAGAAGCAGGAGGTGCCCGGCTTCTTCACCACGTAGCCCACGGCGTCCAGCCGCACGATCTTCACGCCGTTTTCCGCAAACCGGCCGAACCACTCCCGCAGCAGCTGCCATGTGAGCGGGGAGCGCAGGTCGAGGTCGATCTGCTCCGACGGGTCCTCGCGCCCGAACGTGGTCCAGACCGAGATCTGCTCACCCGTAGCCGCAATTGTGAAGGTGGAGTACGGCCGGGGCCGCCGGAGAAACATCCGGTCGATGTCCTCCTGCCGCGGCTGCCCGTCGGGCCAGACCTTGTCCAGGGTGAGGAACAGGTCGGCCCACCGCGAGGCGCGGCCGTGGCGCAGGAAGTCCTGGAAGTAAGGCGAGCGCTGGGAGATGTGGTTGATCATGACGTCTACGAGGATGTCGTGGTGCCGGCCGATGGCCCGGATGTCGTCCCAGGTGCCGAAGGCCGGCTCAATCTCGCTGTAGGTGAGCGGGGCGAACCCCCGGTCGCCCGAGGAGGGGAAGGGCGGCAGGATGTGCACCCCGCCCCCGAAAAGGCCGGCGAAGTGGGTCTGGAGCAGCTGGTTCAGCGCCTTCAGGTTGCCGCCCAGTGAGTCCGGATAGGTGATCAGTTGCACTTGGTTTCTGACGGGCATCGTGAGCCTCTTCCTTTCCAGTTGCTACACGTGAGATTTAGTATAGCGGATATTTCGGGGGTGAGGAGCCCCGGCGAATGGGAGAGGAGTGCCAGGGCCCGGCGGCGAAACTCTCGCGCAGAGGCGCCCAGGCCAGGCCTGGGCGGTGGAACCGCGCTGAAAGGAGTGGCTGCGATGAACAGCGCTTGGACGTACCTGGAGCGGCTCACCCGGTATCCGCACCGCGCCGTGGGCAGCCGGGAGGAGGCCGCCGCGGCGGAGGAGGCGGCCGGGTGGCTGCGCGACATGGGCTACGACGTGGAAGTGCAGCGGTTCCGGGCCCCGCGCGACACGCTCTACATCGGCCCCGCCGTGATCATGGCCGGCTACCTGGGGGCGGCGGCCATCGCGTACTGGTGGCAGCCGTGGGTGGGGCTGGTCTTCGCCCTGCTGCTCCTGATTCCCCTGGCAGGCGAGATGTCCGGCAAGGGGCTCGACCTCGACGCCTACACGCCGAGGGTGAACTCCCAGAATGTGATCGCCCGGGCCCCGGAGGGGGAGGGCCAGCGGCTGACGGTGGTCGTGTCGGGACACCTCGACACCCAGCACGCCACCTGGCTCTTCCATCCGCGGTTCGCGCGACACGTGCAGACCTACCTTAACGTGGCCTACGGCTCGCTGGGCGTGATGCTGGTGGGGCTCCTGCTGCAGGCCCTGCTGCCCGGGGCGCGCCTGACGGCGGTCCTGCTGGCCGTGGGTGCCGTCCTGCTGGCGCTGCACATCGCCTTCCTGCTCGCCTGTGCCTTCAGCGGCGGCTACATCAACGGGGCCAACGACAACACCACCGGGGCCGCCCTCACCCTCGCCCTGGCGGAGTACTTCGCCGCTCACCCGCTGCCCGGGGTGCGCTTCCACTTCGTGCTCACCGGGGCCGAGGAGGTGGGCACCCGGGGCATGAAGGCCTTCCTGCGCCAGTACCGGTATGATCCGTCGACCACGTACTTCATCAACCTCGACAACCTGGGCGGGGGCACCCTGACCTATCTGGAAGGCGAGGGCATGACCCTCTACCACCGCTTCGGTGCCGACCTGGTCGACCTGGCCCGCCGGATGGCGGAGGAGCACGCGGGCAAGGTGAAGGCGAAGCCCAACCTGCTCCTGCCCACCGACGCCATGATCCCCGCTGCCCAGGGCTACCAGGCGATCAGCTTCCTGGCGTTCCTGCCCGACGGGTCGCTGCCCAACTACCACTGGTACAGCGACACTATCGAGCACGTGGACAAGGATCTCGTGAGCTTCACCGAGGAGTTCCTGAAGGAGTATATCCGGAGACTTGCCGCCCAGCGGGGCGCCGCCTGATTCCCGGTGGCGGCGCCCGCTATACCATCAGGCCCTGCGCCATCTCTTTCAGGAGGATCGCACGCTCGTCCCGGGCGGCCGGGGCGCCGATGTTGAACCGGTCGAGCAGCGTACGGACCTCCTCCAGGCTGTCGAGCCGGCCGATCAGCACCTGCACCAGCAGGCTGAGGCAGCTGCCCCGGGACATGGGCAGGCCGCGGCGGCGGTCGTCGCGGTAGATCTTGTGTGCCAGGGACCGCACCAGCTCCTGCGACGCCTCCAGGGCGGTGGCCAGGTCCTTGATGTTTTTCACACCCAGGTACGTGAGCTCCTCGACCCGGGCTTCCAGCACCGCCTTGGTCGGCCCCATGAGCGGCCGGCCGCGCATTTCGGAGATCTCCTCGTCCAGCTTCTGGACGACGGGGCTGTTCCGGATGAACGTCTCGAGCGAGATGGTGTCGAGCGCCACGGCCTCCGGGTTGCGCTGGAGTTGGGCGACCACCCGGGTGGAGTAGAGCGTCAGCTCGTCCCGGAGGAGCATGAACTGGTCGTCGGCCAGTTCGAGAAGGCCGGCCAGCATGGAGAAGCGGCGGCGCAGGCTGTTGGGGATGCCGCCGGCCACCTTGTACCCCAGGTCGTGCTCGATCTCGGCCCAGGCGTGTTGCAGGATGGAGCGCACCTGAATCTCGCAGCGCAGACCGGCGAACCGGGCGTACTCGGGCCGCTCCAGCATCGCCTTGGGCAGGGAACAGACCCGGTGGACCGACGCGTACCCGAACCAGTGCGGGTCGTAGGGCCGCTTGTCCTCGGAGTGGTCCGGGTCCACGTCCAGGTGCCGGTCGATGATGCGCACCACGCGGTCCACGTCGTCCGCGAAGTTGGTGACCACCCGCAGGCCCAGCAGGTCGGTGACATCGGTGAGGCTCTCATAATCCTTTCCGGGCCGGGTCAGCTTCTCGGCCAGCGCGTCCACATCCTTGACGCGGTACGTGATGGAGTTGATGGGGATGTTGCGGTTGCTCAAGAGCTCGGTCAGCACCTGCAGCATGCACTCCCCGAACGACCGGTAGAGGTCTTGCTGCGACCGAAAGGCTTCCACCCACTCGCGCTGCTTGCCGTTCATGGACTGCATACCTCCTCTGCGCCACCGAGATCGGGCCCTGATCAATAGCTTCAACAATGTTGCTGAAACTCCTGCGCGCAAAAAAAGGGGCGGTCCGACGCGGACCGCCAGGAGAGAAACACACAGAGGGGGTTCAACACACCTCTACCATACCGCATGAGTGTTACAATCTCGTAACAGAATCGTGACGAGAGTATTTTGCCCGCGCCGCCCCCGGGGACGTGTGCGCCGCACAGTCGCCGCACTGGGAGACTGGGCAGCATCCACCAGCAGCCCAGGCACGGAACTGCGTACGGGCACAGAAAGTACCGGTCGCTGCGCCATCGCCGTCATGCTACACTGTTTATGTTCGATGATAACTTTCGCGTTAAAGAAGAGAACGGCCACGAAGCGCGTCTTCGTGGCTGCGCTTTCTGCGTGGCGCATCAGGGGGGACGCGGCGTGAATCTGCGGCAGTTGCGCTGGCCGGTGGTGCTGGCGGCCCTGGCGGTGACTCTGGGCGGGCTGTTCGGTGGCAGCCAGCTGGTGAAGAGCCGCACAGTGGACCAGCCCCTGGCCGCTGCGCTCGCAAGCGTGGACGGGCTCGACTCGTACCAGGTGGAGCGGGTGGGCGACATTCAGGAGATCCGGATTGCCCCCGGCCCCGGGGCCAGTCTCAGGGCGACCTACACGGCGGTGGACCGGCAGGCCCGCCAGATCCTGGCCGGTGCTCCGTACACGATTGCCGTGGCGGACCGGCGCGGGGCCGCCCTCGCAGCGGTGGCCACCCGGCTGGACCTCTACGTGCAGGAAGGCGTGGCGACGGGCGCGTTTGTGGCCATGGCCGACCGCATCGCCGCGGAGGTGGAGGCCCTCGGCGCCGAGGCCGACGTGGCTGTGGACGGCGAGCGCGTCTACGTAACCGTGCGCAAGGGCGACGAGTATCTGTACAGCGTGGTCGACCGCCCCGGCTGGCCCGTGGCAGTTCCGGTGACGGGGGGTGCCGGTCAGTGAAGAGCTTTCCCGGATGGGAGATCGCACTGGGCGTTTCGGTGGCGCTGCTGATCTTTCTGGGTGTGAGCGGGTATAACGTGCTGCCCGTGTTCTTCCTGGGCGCCATGGTCCTGGCCCTGTACCAGACCGGGGCGCTGCGGGGGGCCTCGACCACGAAGGTGGCGGCCTCGGGCGCCGTCTCGGTGCCCGACGTTCGGTTCGACGACATCGGCGGGCAGGCCGCGGCGAAGAAGGAACTCATGGAGGCCATCGAGTTCATCACCCGGCGGGACCAGATCGCCCGCATGGGCATCCGGCCTCTCAAGGGGATCCTGCTCACCGGACCGCCCGGCACGGGCAAGACCCTCCTGGCCAAGGCGGCAGCCCACCACACGGACTCCGTCTTCCTGGCCGCCAGTGGCTCGAGCTTCGTGGAGATGTACGCCGGCGTCGGCGCCCAGCGGGTGCGCGACCTCTTCCGCCGGGCCCGGGAGACCGCCCGGAAGGAGCGGAAGAACTCGGCCATCATCTTCATCGACGAGGTGGAGGTGCTGGGCGCCCGGCGCGGCTCGCACACCAGCCACATGGAGTACGACCAGACCCTGAACGAGCTCCTCACCCAGATGGACGGCATCGCCGTAGATGAGGAGGTCCAGGTGCTGGTGATGGCCGCCACCAACCGGGTGGACATGATGGATCCGGCCCTGCTGCGGCCCGGGCGTTTCGACCGCACCGTCAGCGTGGACCTGCCCGACAAGGAGGCGCGCCTCGCCATCCTGCAGCTGCACACCCGGCAGAAGCCCCTCGCCGACGACGTCGACCTGGAGGCGATCGCCCGGCAGACCTTCGGCTTCTCCGGGGCCCACCTGGAGTCGCTGGCCAATGAGGCGGCCATCCTGGCCCTGCGGGAGGGCCTCGGGCAGGTCCACCAGCGCCACTTCGTGGAGGCCGTGGACAAGGTGATGCTGGGCGAGAAGCTCGACCGCAAGCCCACGCCGGAGGAGAAGCGACGGGTGGCCGTCCACGAGGCCGGTCACGCCCTCGTCGGCGAGTGGGTGGAGGCCGGCTCGGTGGCCACGGTCACCATTACCCCGCGCGGCCAGGCGCTGGGCTATGTGCGCACCCACCCTGCGGACGACCGGTACCTCCACACCCGGACGGCGCTCGAGGGGCGCATCCGCGTGGCCCTGGCAGGCTTCCTCGCGGAGGAACTCGTCTTCGGTGAGGCCTCCACCGGGGCCGCCAACGACTTCGACCAGGCGGTGCGGCTGGCCCGGCACATCGTCCACGCCGGCCTGAGCCAGCTGGGCATCGTGGATCCGGAAACCCTCAACCGGGATTTGGAGGGCGCCGTCGTGCAGCAGATCATCGCCGACCAGCGGGAGATGGTCGCCTGGTTCCTGGCCGAGCGGCGCCCGGTGCTGGAGCAGGTGGCCGAAATCCTGGTAGACGCCGAGGTCGCGGATGGCGACCAGATCCGGCGGCTGCTGGCGGACGCCCCGCCCCTGCCGCCGGTCCAGGGACCGGCCGTGCCCGTGGAAGCGTAGCAGAGCGACAAAGGAAGCGGCACCCGCGGGTGCCGCTTCTGCGCGCTCTGGCGTTCTAGTGGACCACGGGGGGTTGCCACGACGACGGCTCCTGCGCCCCGCCCGCGTCGGGGGGCTGCCATTGGGGTACCTTGTCCGACTGCGGACCGGAGGCGCCCTGGCCCCACGGGCCGGGCTGGCCCGCCGGACCGGCGCCGGGCTGCGGACGGGGCTCGCCGTGTTCCGGTGGGCCAGCCCCGGGTCCCGTCTGCGGCTGGCCGCCTCCGTGTGGCCCGGCCTCCGCCCGGGGAGGCCGGTCGGCGCGCCTCTGTGGCCGGGCCCCCGACTCCGGTGGGCGCGCTCCGCCGCGTGCAGACTGGGGGGCCCCCTGATCGGATAGCTCCCGCAGGCCGGCTTCGGCCTTCGCCTCCCGCAGCACCGCCTCCATCTGCCGCTGGATGCGCTGGGTTTCCTCCAGCACCGCCTTGAGCTGTTTCAGGTTGGCCTCCAGTTCTTTGGCCAGCTCCTGCTTCGCCTCGTGCAGGGCCGTCAGCATCTGCGCCGCCAGATCACCGTACGGGTTGGGCGGCGCGTCGGCGGGCGGTTCCTGGCGTCTGGCTCCGCCCTGCTGCCCGCCAGGCCCGGCCCATGCCCCGTCGCCCCTCGGCGGACCCGCGGGCGGCTGCTGGCGCCGACCGCCTTCCGGCGGGCCTTCCGGTCGCTGCCGCCCCTCGCCCCCTGGCGGGCCCGCGGCGGCGCCTTGCTCGCTGCCTTCCGGCGGACCCCCAGACAGCCGCTCCCTGCCGCCGTCCCGGGGATCTTCCGGTTGCTGCCGGACCGTCCTGCGCACGGGCCGCTGCCTCTGCTCTCGCTGCACGTCACCGCCTCCTCACTGCGCTCTGCGTGGAACCGGCGCTCAGGCGCCCATTTCCCGCTGCTGCCGCTGCTGCCTCTGGCGCACCCAGGAAGCCACCAATAGGATGCCTGGTACGCCCAGCCCGAGGCTGACCGACAGGGGGGTCCACGTCTCAGTGGAGAAAAGGAATAGCCACGACAGGCTTGGAATCAGGGTCGTCACAACAAAGGCGATCAGCCCCAGCGCCGGGTAGAGCGTGGACTCATTCTTCAGGCCAAGGGCGAACCCGGCACCGTCGGCCGCCAGCCAGAAGTGCGTGGATGTCTTCACCACCATGCCCACCAGCCAGATCGAGAACATGAACACGTCCAGCCGCTCCACGAACTCGCCGATGGTGACCTGCTGGACCAGCGAGTAGACGGGGAAGGTAAACTCGGCGACGAGCTGATGCCCGAAGACCGTGATGGCCAGCGCGGTGAAGGTCATCAGCATGACGGCCGCAAAGGCGGCGCCCAGCACGAGCGCCCGCCCGACCTTTTCCCGCCGGTCCACCAGCACCGCCAGGCCCAGGAACGACCAGCACTCGGCGAACCAGCCGATGGAGGACCAGCTGGCCATGACCAGCTGCAGCGGGTGCCGGTCGAAGAAGGGGAGGAGCCGCAGAGGGTGGATCAGGCCGGTCAGGGTGCCGACGGAGAGCACGACGACCACCAGTGTCGCGACCACGCAGAAGAAGGAGAGGCGCGCCATGACCTCCACCCCCGAGTAGGCCCCGTACACCGCCACGAGGATGAAGGGCACGGCCACCGCCCACGTCGGCGTGGCCGGAAGGATGGCCACCGGTGTGACCTCCACCACGTCCCGCACGCAGAGCGCCGCGATCAGAAGGTTGAACACCCCGGTCAGCAGGCCGAGCAGGCGCCCGAGGAAGGGTCCCAGCAGGTGGCATGCCAGGTCTGCGAACCCCCGCTGCGGGTGCTGGCGTACCACCAAGGCGAGCAGCAGCGAGACCGGCAGGGCGGACACGGCGAAAGCCAGCAGAGGGGCCAGCCAGCCGCCGCTGTGCCCGTACCGGGCCAGGGTTGCGGGTAGCACCAGCACCGCTGCGGTGAAGTGCAGCGTGTAGACCAGGCACAGGAGCTGCTGGTGGCTGATCCGGGCGATACCGCCCGTGGATCCAGCCGCTCGGAATCGCTGTGACACGCGCACCTCCTCCTTCGTTGCGCTGCCGCTATCCCTCCGGCCCGGACTTGGCCCGCAGCGGGTCGCTCATCAGGCCGGTGGTGTCCAGCCGGAGGTCAACAGTGAGATGGACCGGGCTCTCCCGCCACGTCTTCCCCCAGTTCTTCCCGCCCACCTGCCGCCACACGCCGGGGTACAGCGCCCGGATGCGCTCGCCGAAGAAGAGCGGGTCGACCTCGGCCTCCTGGAGCTTGCGGATGACCTGCATGACCAGATCTTGCAGCTCTTGCTCGGCCCGGGCCACCAACTCTGCCTGCACCTGCTGATCGGTGAGCGGGCGCGGGCACTGCATCTCAGAGACCCGAAGACGCCCCTGGAGGATCAGGTCAAAATGCGGCCGGTTGCCCTTTACGGCCGTGCGCGTCCGCACCGACGCCCGCGTGATGCGAAACGAGATGTCCTGAGCGCCGGGCTCCTCGCCGCACGGCACGGTGATCACGCCCTCCCGGCCGTGGCCTCGCAGCCACTTGATCGCCCGCACCTCCTGCGCATCCAGGTACAGCACGACCCGGTCCTCTCGCATGATGGCGGCCCCGCCCAGCTTCGCGACGTACCGCTGCCCGATCGGACCGGCGTCGGGGGTATCGACCAGCTCCACGATGGGGAGCATCGCGGCCCGGTATTCGGTCGCCCGGGCAGAGAAGAACTCCCACAGCCGCATCTCCAGGCCGATGCGCGCCTGCGCGATCTCCGTCAGGGCCTTGCTCTCCAGGGCCTCCATCAGCGGGTGAGCTTCCAGGAGCTCCCGCACCGATCGGCCGCGTATCATCATGATCATCCCCTGCAGTCGGAACTCTGGTGCGCGCAGGATGAAGTCCAGGCTGTCGCCGATGCCGTGCTCCGCCAGACGCTCTCCGACCACCACCCACAGGGCGTGGGTCAGGTTGATGCGCCGGGGCAGGCGCAACTCCACAGCCCGCAGGATGCCGGCGAAGCTGCGGCCGCGCTCGGTGACCACGATCTTCACGGGCTGTCGCTCCCCGCCCTGCTGGCCCCCGCCGGCCCCGGCCGCACCGGACCCCGCCGCACCCGGACCGGCCACGCCGAGGGTGACCTCGTAAACGGCGGGCTCGACCAGGTCGATGCCCACCGAGACCACCAGGGCGAGATCGTTGAGCTCGCGGCGGCTCCAGCAGCCCGTCAGCAGCGGCAGGAGGAGCAGGAGGGCGACGGCCCGCCTCATGCGGAACTCCCCCCGCCCTGACGTGGCGGCCGGGGCTTTTTCTTCCGCTGCGCGCGGCGGGTGTCGGTCTGCTCGATGCTGGCCGGGCGCCTGACCAGGGCCCACGTGGGCATGCGGACGAGTGTGTCATCGAAGTCCGAGGGCAGGAAAGGCCCGAAGGGGGCCATGTAGGGGACGCCGAAGGAGCGCAGGCTGAGCAGGTGGATGAGGAGGGCGGCGCCGCCCAGGGTGAGGCCGTAGGCGCCCAAGGTGCCCGCCAGCAGGAGCATGGGGAACCGCAGCACCCGGAGGGCGAGCGACGTGGTGACGTCGGGCAGCATCAGCGACGCCAGGCCCGTGACCGCCACGGTGATGATCATGGGAGCCGACACGATGCCAGCCTGGATGGCCGACTCGCCCAGGATGAGCGCACCCACGATCGACACCGACTGCCCCAGCTGGGTCGGCATCCGCACACCGGCCTCCCGGATGATCTCGAAGCCCAGTTCCATGATCAGCGCCTCCAGCACGGCCGGGAAGGGCACTCCCTCCCGTGATGCCATGATCGAGAACAAGAGGTTGGTGGGGATCATCTCGCGGTGAAAGGTGGTCATGGCCACGTAGAGGGAGGGGCCGAAGAGGGCGACCAGGGCGAACAGGAGCCGCACGATGCGGATCAGGAAAGCCGCCGGGAAGCGCTCGTAGTGGTCCTCGGCGGATTGCACGAGGTCCACGAAGGAGCCGGGGACGACCAGGGCATACGGGCTGCCGTCCACGATGATGGCGCAGCGGCCCTCCAACAGGCACCCGACCACCACGTCCGGCCGCTCGGTGGAACGGATGAGCGGGAAGAGCGTCCACGGGGTATCCTCGATGAACTCCGCCACCTGGCCGCTGTCCAGAATTCCGTCGATCCGGATGCGCCTGAGGCGGTGCAGCACCTCGTCCACCAGCGACTGCTTGCACACCGTGGCGATGTGCGCGACGACCACCCGGGTGTGAGTGATCTCCCCGACCGTGAGCATGGTCATCCTGAGACGCGGGTCCCGGATGCGCCGCCGGATCAGGGTGGTGTTCACCTGGAGCGACTCCACGAAGCCCTCCCGCGGCCCCCGGATGATCCGCTCACTCTTGGACTCCTCCACGGCCCGGTGCGGCCCGCCCGTGACGTTGATGGCGATGGCCCGGTCCGAGCCGGCGATGAAGAGCAGCGTCCGCCCCTCGGCGATCCACTGCACCGCCTGGTCGAGGTTCCGGGTCTCGTTCGTCTCGGGGGAGGTGGCCAGACGGAGCCGGACGTACGTGGCCACGTTGGTCCACGACTCCGGACCCTGCCCCTGGGGCGGAGGGGCGATGAGCACCTTCAGGTTCCGCTCCAGAAGCTTCTCGTCCACCAGGCTGTTCAGGAAGACCGCCACGGCCATCGGGCCGCCGCCCAGCTGCAAGTCCCGGTAGATCAGGTCCTCGGCCTGGCCAAAGTAGAGGCCGATCAACGCCCGCACCTGGTCCAGGGAGGAGGGCACGGGCAGGTCAGCCTGCCGTCGCAGCAGTTCCAGGAGCTTGGTGCGGGCGTGCGCGGAGCTGGCCGCCCGGAAAGCCAGGCGGGCTTCGCCGTGAAGCCCCAGTGCGCTCAGGTAGGCCGTGAGCTGCCGGGACTGCTCGATTTCCCGCCGTTGCCGCAGGGTGCAAGGGGCGCCACCGCGTGCTGAGGCACGATACCGCAACCTTCACCACCCCCGGTACCGCTTCGGTTAGTATGCGCCCTCCGCGGCGGGTCATGCTGCGGCGCAGGACTGGGGCAGGCAACCGGCGAACCTTCGAGCGGAAGGGGATGGTGTTTCCGTGAACGCTGAACTGGTTTTCGTGGGCACCGAACTGTTGCTCGGTGAGATCCTGAACACCAACGCCCAGTACCTGAGCCAGCAACTGGCTCAACTGGGCGTGGACGTGCACCACCAGGTGGTGGTGGGCGACAACGCCGAGCGGCTGCGGGCCGTGCTGCAGCAGGCCCTCGGGCGGGCGGACGTGGTGATCGCCTGCGGGGGTCTCGGCCCCACCGACGATGACCTCACCCGCGAGGTGGCCGCGGCGGTGACGGGGCGCCCGTTGCAGCTCGACCAGGGGCTGCTGCGGGATCTCGAGGCCTGGTTCGCCGTCCGCGGCCGGCGGATGACCGAGAACAACCGGCGGCAGTGCATGGTGCCGGCCGGGGCGACGGTGCTGCCCAACGACCGGGGCACCGCTCCGGGGCTGATCATCCCGGCGGAGGGCGGCAAGGCCGTCGTGCTCCTGCCGGGGCCGCCCGGGGAACTGCAGCCCATGTTCGCCCACCATGTGGTTCCCTATCTCACCGCGCGGAACGGGGGTCGGCCGCTGCGACTGGTCACCCGGACTCTCCGGTTCGTGGGCATCGGCGAGTCGGCCCTGGCCGACAGGCTGAAGGACCTGCTGGCCGGCCAGAGCGACCCGACCCTCGCCACCTACTCCAAGACCGGCGAGGTCCACCTGCGTCTCGCCACGCGGGCGGCCGGGCAGGAGGAGGGGCTCGCCCGAATCGCCCCGGTGGAGGCGGAGATCCGGGCGCGGCTGGGCCGCTACCTCTACGGCGTGGACGACGAGGACCTGGCGGCGGTGGTGGGCCGGCTGCTCACCGAGCGGGGACTCACGGTGGCCACCGCGGAGTCGTGCACGGGCGGGCTTGTGGCCAAGCGCATCACCGACGTGGCCGGCTCCTCGGCATACTTCCGGATGGCCTTCGTCACCTACGCCGCCGAGGCCAAGGTGCAGTTCCTCGGGGTGCCTGAGGCCCTTATCGCCGCCCACGGGGTGGTGAGCGAGCCGGTGGCCCGTGCGATGGCGCAGGGAGCGCTGGAGCGGGCGGGCGTCGACGTGGCGGTGGCCACCACCGGCGTGGCCGGGCCCGGGGGCGGCACGCCGGAGACGCCCGTGGGCACCGTCTGCTTCGGCCTGGCGGCGCGGGGCGCCGGGGCGCTTTCCCCCGGGGTCTGGGCGGAGACCGTGCGGCTGTACGGCGACCGGGAGGAGGTGCGGGAGCGGGCGGCGGTGCACGCCCTCGCCCTGGTGCGGCGGTATCTGCTGGGGCTGGTGCCGTAGACCGCGCGGCGGGCGCCGGGGGACGGCGCCCGCCTGTCTCGCCCCTGCGACAGGGGGGTTCAACTCTTTGTTAATCTCGTTTACGGAGCGTCTTGACACACCACCCACGATACGGCAAGATAGAATCGGAAGCCGCTGGTAAAGCGGCTCTCCGTTAGGCCACTTCGTTAAGCAGCTTTACGTAAGCTGGAGGTGAACGCTGTGCCGGTCGGGCCGGAACTCATCCGGGCGATCAACAAGCAGCGGGTATTGCGTCTGGTCCGCTCGGCCGGCTCCATCTCGCGGGCAGACCTGGCCGAACAGACCGGGCTGACCCGCCCGACCGTTTCAGCGGTGGTGGCCGAACTGCTGGCGGAGGGCTGGGTGGAGGAGATCGGCACCGGCGAGTCTTCCGGCGGCCGCCCTCCAATTCTCCTGCGCTTCAACCCCAGGGCCCGATGGGTGATCGGCGCCGAACTCGGCGCCGGCCACGTGCGGGCCGTGCTGGCTGACCTGAACGGCACGGTGGTCCAGCGCTGGAAGCAGCGGGTCGAGTCGGCTGACCCGCTGGTCGAGATCGGCCGGGTTCAGCGGGCGGTGGAGGACCTGCTCGCCTGCGTGCCGAAGAGCGCACGCCATGTCCCGGTGGCGGGGGTCGGCGTGGGGATCACGGGCGTGGTGGACGCAGAGAAGGGCATCTGGCGCTACTCGCCCCACTACGACGTGCACGACCTGCCGGTGGCCCAGATCCTGGAAGAGCGGCTCCTGCTGCCTGTCCGGATCGAGAACGACGCCCGGGCAATGGCGTGGGGCGAGCGCTCTTTCGGCGCCGCCAGGGGCGTGGATAACCTGGCGTTCATCCGGGTCGGCGTGAGCCTCGGGGCCGGCATCATCATCGACGGGCACCTGTACGGTGGCGCCCACCAGGGTGCGGGCGAGATCGGCCACACGATCGTGGTGGAGCGCGGCCCCCGCTGCCGGTGCGGCAGCGACGGTTGCCTCGAGACGATGGGCAGCGCCCTGGCCATCGCCCGCCGGGCGGCCGAGCGCATGGCGGCCGGCGAGAAGACGTTGATCCGCGATCTGTGCGGCGGCGATCCGTCGCGCATCATCGCCACCACCGTGATCGAGGCGGCCAACGCGGGCGACCGGGTGGCGCTGGAGATACTATCCGAGGCCGGCTACTACCTGGGGCTCGGCATCGGCTCCATGATCAACCTGCTCAACCCGATGATGGTGATCGTGGGCGGCGGCACGAGCCGCGCCGGCGACCACCTGATGGAGCCGCTGCGCAAGGCCGCTCTCGGGCGGGCGTTGCCCACCCTGCGGGAACGGGTGCAGATCATCCGGACCTCCCTGGGTGAGGACGCGGGGCCCCTGGGCGGGGCCGCACTGGTCATCGAAGAGCTTTTCCGCTCCCCCAACTTGAAATAGCAACCACAGGTACACGCAGAAGAAGGAGGAGTCGCCATGACGGTCCGCATTGGTATCAACGGCTTCGGCTCGATTGGTCGGCGTGTGCTCCGCATTGCTCTGCAGCGGCCGGACGTGGAGGTCGTCGCCATCAACGACCTCACGCCGCCGGAGACCTCGGCGCACCTGCTGAAGTATGACTCGAACTTCGGCATCCTGGACGCGGACGTCTCCGCCACCGAGAACTCGATCATCGTGAACGGCAAGGAGATCCGGGTCTACGCCCAGAAGGATCCTGCCCAGATCCCCTGGAAGGACCACGGCGTTGACATCGTGATGGAGTGCACGGGCCGCTTCCGCGACAAGGAGCAGGCGCAGGTGCACATCACCCACGGCGGCGCCAAGAAGGTGATCATCTCGGCCCCGGCCAAGAACGAGGACATCACCATCGTCATGGGCGTCAACCAGGACAAGTACGACCCGGCCAAGCACCACGTCATCTCCAACGCCTCCTGCACCACCAACTGTCTCGCTCCCGTGGTGAAGGTGCTGCACGACAAGTTCGGCGTGGTCAAGGGCATGATGAACACGGTCCACTCCTACACCAACGACCAGGTCATCCTCGACTTCCCGCACAAGGACCTGCGCCGGGCCCGCGCCGCTGCGCTCTCCATCATCCCCACCAGCACCGGCGCCGCCAAGGCCGTCGCCCTGGTCATCCCCGAGCTGAAGGGCAAGCTCACCGGCTTCGCGCTGCGTGTGCCCACCCCGACCGTCTCCGTGGTGGACTTCACCGCCGAACTGGCTACCTCCACCACGGCGGAGGAGGTCAATGCGGCGCTGAAGGCGGCCGCCGAGGGGCCGATGAAGGGCATCCTGGCCTTCGAGGAGAAGCCGCTGGTCTCGGTTGACTTCAAGGGCAACCCGCACTCCTCCATCGTCGACGCCCCGTCGACCATGGTGCTGGAGGGCAACCTGGTGAAGGTCCTCGCCTGGTACGACAACGAGTGGGGTTACTCCAACCGCATGGTCGACCTGGCGGCCTACATCGCGGCCAAGGGCCTGTAGCCTGCACGATGCCGCCCCCCATCGCCCCGGTGGGGGGCGGAATCTAGTTTGAGGAGGGTCGCCGATGCGCATCGCCCTGATTGCACACGATAATCGCAAGCAGGCCATGCTGAAGTACGTGGCGGAGAACCGGTCCGCCTTCGAGGGGCACGAACTCTTCGCGACGGGCACCACGGGCAAGTTGGTCAAGGAGCACACCGGCCTGCCGGTCCACTGCTTCCTCTCGGGCCCTCTGGGCGGCGACCAGCAGATCGGCTCGCTGGTGGCCACGGGCCAGCTGGACATGGTCATCTTCCTGCGGGACCCGCTGACGGCCATGCCCCACGAACCTGACGTGCAGGGCCTCCTGCGCCTGTGTGACGTGCGCGATATCCCGGTGGCCACCAACCTGGGCTCCGCCCGTATGTTCGCCGACGATCTGATCCGCCTCAAGAACACGAAGTGAGTGGAGGGAACCGCTGTGCCGCTCGTATCCTTGCGTGAGGTCTGCGCTGCCGCCGAGAAGGGCCGCTACGCCGTGGGGGCCTTTGGCGTGCAGAACCTGGAGACCATCCAGGGCGTCATCGAGGCTGCCATCGAGGAGCGCTCCCCGGCCATCCTGCTCGTCTCGGAGGGCGCCATCAAGTACGGGGGACTCCGGCCCCTGGCCGAGATCATCGAGGCCCTGGCGGAGCAGGCGCCCGTGCCCATCGTAGCCCACCTGGACCACGGGCCGTCCTTCGAGGTGGCCACGCAGTGCATCATGGCCGGCTTCAAGTCGGTGATGGTCGACGCCTCCCACTACGACTACGATAAGAACGTGGCCATCACCCGGCAGGTGGTCGCCATGGCCCACGCCGTGGGCGCCACGGTGGAGGGCGAGATCGGCCGAATCGGCGGTGTGGAGGAGAACATTGTAGTCAGCGAGGCCGAGGCTGCCATGACGGAACCCGAGGAGGCGGCCCGCTTCGTTCAGGACACCGGCGTCGACGCGGTGGCGGTGGCCATCGGCAACGCCCATGGCCTCTACAAGGGCGAGCCGAAGCTCGACATCCCGCGCATGGGGCGCATCTACGAGGCCGTGAAGCGCGTGGCGCCAGACTGCTTCCTGGTGCTGCACGGCGGCTCCGGCACCCCCGACCACATGATCAAGGATGCCATCGCGGCCGGGGTCTCCAAGATCAACATCGGCACCGAACTGAAGCTGGCCTTCGTCGAGGGCATCCGCGAGACCCTGGAGAAGAAGCCGGGGGTCGACGATCCGCGCCACCTGGTGGGTCCGGCCCGCCAGAAGGTCAAGGAAGTGACGAAGGCCAAGATGCGCCTGTTCGGCTCCTCGGGGCGCGTGTAGGCGCAGCAGGCCGGCGTCGCGAAGAGAGACCCGGGAATTGTGAGCAAGCGCACATGGCTCTTCACGGCTGGGAAAGAGTGCGCTAGAATATATAGAACATGGGTGAAGGGGCCCGGAATTGAGGAGAGATGAGATGGCTGAGACCAAGTTGACGTTCCGAGACCTGGAACTTTCGGACAAGGTGCTCAAGGCACTGGACGACATGGGCTTCGAGGAGCCCTCGCCCATTCAGGAGCAGGCAATCCCATCGCTGCTCCAGGGCAAGGACGTGATCGGCCAGGCGCAGACAGGCACGGGCAAGACGGCGGCCTTCGGCGTGCCGATCGTTGAGCGCATCGATCCCAGGCTGCGGGCGGTGCAGGCGCTCGTGCTCACGCCCACCCGCGAGCTGGCGATTCAGGTGGCCGAGGAGATTACCAAAATCGGCAAATACGCGCGCGTGAAGACGATCGCCATCTACGGGGGCCAGTCCATCGAGCGGCAGATCCGATCGCTCCGGTTCGGGGTCGACGTGGTCATCGGCACTCCGGGCCGCATCCTGGACCACCTGGGCCGCGGCACGCTGGACCTCTCCCAGGTGCGCATCGTGGTGCTGGACGAGGCCGACGAGATGCTCGACATGGGCTTCATCGAGGACATCGAGAAGATCCTGCAGTCGACGCCCACAGAGCGCCAGACCCTGCTCTTCTCGGCCACGATGCCGCCCGAAATCCGCCAGCTCGCCATGCGCTACATGCGCGACCCCATCACGATCTCGGTGACGCCGCAGCAGCTCACCGTGCCGCAGATTGACCAGTACTTCTACGAGGTGCGGCCCTCGTTCAAGACCGAGGCGCTCACCCGCATCCTCGACATCGAGAACGTCGAGCGCGGCATCTGCTTCTGCCGCACGAAGAAGGGCGTCGACGAGCTGGTGGAGGCGCTGCAGGCCCGCGGCTATCAGGCCGAGGGCATCCACGGCGACATGAACCAGGCCCAGCGCAACCGCGTGATGAGCCGGTTCCGGGAGGGGAACATCGAGCTGCTGGTCGCCACCGACGTGGCGGCCCGCGGCCTGGATATCCCCGACGTCACCCACGTGTTCAACTACGACATTCCCCAGGACCCCGAGAGCTACGTCCACCGCATCGGCCGCACGGGCCGGGCGGGGCGTACCGGCACCGCCATCACGCTGGTGACGCCCCGCGAGTTTCCCCAGCTGCGCCTGATCGAGCGGGTGATCAAGACCCGTCTGCAGCGCCGGCCGGTGCCGTCGCTCAGCGACGTGGCCGAGAAGCAGCGGGAGCAGCTCCGGGAGCGACTGATCAAGGTGGTGGAGGAGAACCAGCTCGGTCCGTACAAGGAGATGGCCGAGGAACTGCTCTCCGAGTACGATCCCACCGACCTGGTGGCGGCGGCGCTGAAGCTGGTCTCCGGCGAGAGCAAGCCCGCCCAGCCGCCGCAGGTGGACTTCGGCGACACCGGGGCCGAGGCCGGGATGGTGCGCTTCTTCCTCAACGTGGGTCGGGCCCAGATGATCCAGCCGGCCGACATCGTGCGCACCATCGCGACGGAGGCCAACATCCCGGGCTCGATTATCGGCCTCATCAACATCTACGACCGGTTCACCTTCGTCGAGGTGCCGAAGGAGGTGGCCCCGCAGGTGATGCAGGCCATGCAGGGCGCTACCATCCGCGGGTACCAGGTGAACATCGAGCCCGCCAAGCCGCGGTAAAGAGATACACACAGAGGGGGGTGGCCGCTGACCGTTTTCGGACGGTCAGCGGCCGCTTTGGCTCTGTCCGGCCGCCTGACAAGCCATGTACCATGGCAGGGGAGGGATGGGGATGGAGACCGTGTACATGATCCGCCTCACCCGCCGGCCGGGGCGTGCGATCACGGCCGAGCTGATGGCCGCCCATTACGAACACCTCGGGCGCCTCCAGGCCCGGGGCCAGCTGGTGCTGTGCGGGCCGTTCGCCGACAAGAGCGGCGGCATGACGATCATCCGGGCCGGGTCGCTGGCCGAGGCGGAGGCCGTGGCCCAGGCCGACCCGCTGGTCACGTCGGGGGCGGAGGACTGGGAAGTGCGCCCCTGGGTGATTACGGGCGGCGAGGGGCGGCCGCTGGAGAGACCCTCGCCGGCGGGTTGAGGGGAAGGGAGGCGGGGCGGCCGGCCGACGTGCAGGCGGTGCTAGCGCTGAGGGACGAACAGAGAGGACGCGTGAGGGGGACGGCGCCGGACGGGCCGTCCCCTTTTCGCGCGCCCGCTCCCCTCTGGCAGAAAGCGGCAGGGGCCGCCCGGAGCGGCCCCGGCATACAGGTGGGGAGGAAGGGAGCGCGATCCCGGTTGGAGCTCCTGATTCTCGCCCTCGTCGGCCTCGGTGCCAGCTTCGTGAAGAGCGCCTTCGGCCTCGGTGCCGGCGTTCTCTTCGGCCCGGTGCTGGCCCTGTTCCTGGAGCCCCGGCTGGCCATGGGCATGACGGCGCCGATCATGTTTCTCAGCAGCGTCGCCGCCCTCGGGGCCCACTGGCGGCGCTGGGACTGGCCGCTGCTCCGACGGCTCCTGCCCACCGCCCTCTTCGGCCTGGCTCTGGGCAGCTACTTTCTGGCCTGGACCCCCGCCACCAGCGTGCGCCGCGCCATCGGCCTGGCCGCGCTCGCCTTCGCCGCCGCACAGACGGTACGGCTGCAGCGGCAGGACGGGGAAGCGCCGGACCCGCCCGATGGGCCCGTGCGGGCGGCACGGGAGCGCCCGGCCCTCCAGCAGGCGGCCGTGGCGGCCCTCCTCGGGTTCGGCGGCGGTATCGTGAGTGGCATCGCCCACTCGGGCGGCCTCTTCTTCTCGATGTACTTACTGCCCCGGCTGGGCAAGGCCGCCTTCGTGGCCTCGCTGACGCTGACGCTCTTCGTGGTCGACACGTTCCGGCTGGTTTCGTACTGGTACCTGGACGTGCTCGAGTCGCGGCACCTGGCCCTGAGCCTGCCGTGCCTCCCGCTCATGCTGCTGGGCGGCCGGCTGGGCAAGGCGCTGGGCGGTCGGCTCTCCGACCGGGGATTCGCACGCGCCCTGATCCTGATGATCGCGGGGACGGGGGTCGCCCTGCTGGTGCGTTGAGGCCACCCCGCCCGCCTGTGAGGTGATGAGATGCGGCCCGTGAAGCTTCAGATCCGCGACCTGACGGCCACCTACCGCACGGGACAGGGAACCGTGACGGCCCTGGAAGGAATCAACCTCGACGTCTACCAGGGCGAGAAGGTGGTCATCCTGGGGCCTTCGGGGTGCGGCAAGTCGACCTTGCTGAAGATCATCGCTGGCTTTGAGCCGGCGGCCGGTGGCTCGGTTCGCCTGGACGGCTGCCCCGTCGCCCGGCCCGGACCTGACCGGGCCTTCGTCTTCCAGGAGTTCGACCAGCTTTTCCCGTGGTACACCGTGGCCGGGAACCTGGCCTTCGCCCTGCGCGTGGCCCGGGGGGTGACCGGCGCCGAGGCGAGGCGGCAGATTGGGGAGGTGCTGGCGCTGGTGGGCCTGAGCCGGTGGGGCGACTTCTACCCGCACCAGCTCTCCGGTGGCATGAAGATGCGCGTCGCCATCGCACGGGCCCTGGTGCTGCAGCCGGAGGTGCTCCTCATGGATGAGCCTTTCGCGGCGCTGGACGCGCAGAGCCGCTCCGCGCTCCAGGCTGAGGTCAACCGCATGCAGGCCGAGACGCAGCAGACCCTGCTCTTCGTCACCCACTCCATCGAGGAGGCCCTGGTGATCGGCGACCGCATCGTGGTCCTCACCGCCGGGCCGGGCCGGGTGAAGCAGATCTTCCAGCCCACGACCACCGGCCTCACGCTGCTGGAGCGTTCGGAGGGTGCCGAGCTCCGGCGCCTGATCCGCCAGCTCCTGGAGCAGGAGAAGACGGCGGAGGAAAAGGCCTCATGAGAAGCGGGCTGAACCGGCTGCTCATCCTGGCCCTGCTTCTGGCCCTGTGGGAGGGGTATGTCCGGGCTGCCGGCGTGAGCCCGCTGCTGGTGCCCGCCCCCAGCCGGGTGCTGCAGGGCTTCGGCGAATACCTCCGCGACGGCAGTCTGCTGCGCTACGCCGGCCAGACGCTGCGAATCGTGCTGGGGGGCATGGGCATCGGCCTCCTCGTCGCCTTCGGGCTGACGGCCCTGGCCACTGCCAGCCGCTGGGGGCGCGACCTCCTGCTTACACTCACGGCCATCATGAACCCGCTTCCTGCCATCGCCCTCCTGCCCCTGGCCCTGCTCTGGCTGGGCATCGGTACCCGGTCGCTGCTCTTCGTCATCGCCAACTCGGTGGTGTGGGCGGTGGCGCTCAACATGCACACCGGGTTCGAGACGGTGCCCGTCGCCTGGAAACGGGCGGGGCAGAACCTGGGGCTGCAGGGGTGGGGGCTGATCCGACACGTCTACCTGCCCGCTGCCCTGCCCTACATACTGACCGGGCTGAAGATCGCCTGGTCGTTCGGCTGGCGCACGGTGATCGCCGCCGAGCTGGTCTTCGGCGCCAGCGGCCAGGCGGGCGGGCTGGGCTGGATGATCAATGTCGAGCGCTACAACCTGAACACCACCGGGGTCTTCTGCGGCCTGGTCACCATCATCGTGATGGGCCTGCTGGCCGAGTTCCTGTTTGCGGCCCTGGAGAATCGCACCATCCGCAGATGGGGGATGTCTGCGGGTTGAGGAGGGCGTGGAACGGATGATTGTGCGGAAATCACGGAGGCCCGGGCCCGTGCGGCGGGCGCTGGGCCTGTTGCTGACTGGTCTGCTCCTGGCCGCCTGCGGGGCCGGCGGCGCGTCCCCCGGCAGCGGGACGCTGTCCGGCGGTTCGCCGCCCGACGCAGCGAGCGGGGCGGGGTCCGCGGCCGGGACGGACCCCGGTGCCGCTCCGGCGGCCGACCCGGTGGAGGGCGGATCGGCTGCGGCCGGAAAGGACTACGGCGAGATCCGCCTCGGCTACCAGTTCGGCACCAGCTACCTGCCGGTGGAGGTGATGGTCGAGCACAAGCTGATCGAGAAGCGCATCAACGTGAAGGTGACCAAGCAGCAGCTGGGCGGCGGCGGGACCCTCACCGAGGCGGTCCTGGCGGGTTCCACCGACGTGGTCTTCATGGGCCTGGGGCCGTTCTTCGTCGGGTGGTCCAAGGGGATTGACTGGAAGATCGGCGCAGCCATGCAGGATATGCCCATCGGTCTGAACAGCGCAAAGCCCGGCGCCACGAGCCTGAAGGACATCGGGCCGGAGGACCGCATCGCGGTGCCCGGCATCAACTCCATGCAGCACGTGCTGCTGGCCATGGAAGCGCAGAAGCAGCTCGGCGATCCCCGGGCTCTGGACGGGCGGCTGGTGGCCATGCCGCACCCGGAGGGCGAGCGGGCGCTGCTGGCCGGCAGCGAGGTCACCTTCCACTACACCGCGCCGCCGTATCTGCAGCGGGAGCGGCAGCAGCCGGGCATCACGAAGATCGTGGACTCCTATGAGACCATGGGGCAGCCGCACACCTTCAACGTGATGGTGGTGCCCGCCCGGTTCAAGGAAGAGCACCCGGAGGTGTACCAGGCGCTGGTGGAGGCGTACGCCGAGGCCACCGAGTGGGTGCGGGAAAACCCCGAGGCGGCGGCTGACCTGATGATCCGGCTGGGTGACAAGACCGACCGGGACGAGCTGATCGCACAGATCACCGATCCGGACGTCGTCTGGACCATCGAGCCGCACGGCCTCGTGAAGTTCGCCACTTTCATGAAGGAGGCCGGCTTCGTGGAGCGGGCCCCCGCCGACTGGAAGGAAGTCACCTGGGAGAACCTGCATCACCTGAACGGCAACTGACGGGCTGTCACGCGGCCGCTGCTGGAGAGCGCAAGCCCCCGCCTACGGGCGGGGGCTTGAGTGCCACTTTCGGGCTATGCCGCACCGTGCGGAGGTGCCGGGGACCCCTCCCTGGCTGCACTGCGCGAGAACCAGCCGGGGCCCCCTCGAAAGGGCCATCTCCCGATTAGATCGGAATCACGGCGGATAGTCCCCTTGGCGGATGGAAAATCGGGACAAATGGTCAGGTCGGTTCAACTGGACGGAACGGAAACCTTTCTGGTATCTTTGCCACATGAACTATAAAGACCACACCGTTTTCCGCGAAATGGGTGGGCCACCGGGCGTCCGGCCATGAGCTGCGGGCCCGTGGGCGCGCTGAAACTCATCTGTTGCTCGGAGAGGGAGGAAGTTGGGGCAGGGACGGCGTTGGGGGGAAGGACCGCCTCATGACGCTCGTCCCGTTCTCGCGCATTGCGCCAAAACCGTTGGCGGGGCGTCTGCGGACGGGCGCCCGCCCCGCACCACAAGGAGGGAATTCCTTGGAGCAAGCGCTGATCTCGATTGGCATTCCACTCGTCGGAGCACTGTTCATGCCCATGCTCCACCAGTGGCTCGGCCGGAGGACGGGCCCCGCGGCGCTGGTCCTGGCTGCGGCGGCTCTGCTCTTCGCCCTGGTCACCCCGGACGGGTCGTGGACCGTCCCGTGGGTGCCCCAGCTGGGCATCAGCCTGTCCATTCTGGTCGACGGATGGACCCGGCTTTTCGCCCTGCTGATCGCCGGAATCGGCGTGCTGGTAGTACTGTACAGCATTCCCTACCTGGGTGCCCGGGAAGACCTGGGGAAGTTCTATGCCTACCTCTTGCTTTTCATGGGAGCCATGCTCGGCGTCGTCTACGCCGGCAACCTGGCGCTGCTCTATGTCTTCTGGGAACTCACGTCGATCAGCTCCTTCCTGCTGATCGGGTTCTGGAACGACCGCACCGAGGCGCAGTACGGCGCCTTGAAGGCGGTCTTGATCACGGTCGGGGGCGGGCTGGCGATGCTGTTCGGCCTCGTCATCCTGGGCAGCGTGAGTGGCACCTTCGAATTGCCGGACCTGCTGGCGAAGCAGACCGAACTGCTGGCGAACCCGCTCGTCACCTGGGCGCTGGTGCTGCTTCTGATCGGCGCCTTCACCAAGTCTGCACAGTTTCCCTTCCACATCTGGCTGCCGGACGCCATGGCGGCACCGACTCCCGTCTCCGCCTACCTGCACTCAGCCACCATGGTGAAGGCCGGCATCTTCCTCCTCGGCCGGCTCTGGCCCCTGTTCCACCAGCACCCCCTCTGGCTTCCGGTGGTGGCCACGGTGGGAATGGTGACGATGGCGGTGGGCTCTTTCCTGGCTGTCCAGCGGACGGACCTCAAGGCGGTGCTGGCCTTTTCCACCGTGTCGCAGCTGGGGCTCGTCACCTGGCTCTTCGGCCTCGGCACTCCTGAGGCCGTCCAGGCAGGCACCTTCCATCTGCTTAACCATTCGACCTTCAAGGCACTCCTGTTCATGGTGGTCGGGATCATCGACCACCAGACCGGAACGCGCGACATCGGCCTCCTCTCCGGCCTGAGCCGGGCGATGCCGGTCTCGGCGGCGCTGGCCGCCGTGGGCGCGGCTGCGATGGCGGGTGTACCCCTGTTCAACGGGTTTCTGTCGAAGGAGATGTTCCTGACGGCGGTGCACGGCTCCCCCATGGGGCTGCCGGGGGCCGCCGTGGCTACAGCCGCCTCGGTGTTCACCACGCTCTACTGTCTCATGCTGGGGCACAAGATCTGGTACGGCCCCCTTGGCAACACGCCGAAACCGCCGCGGGAGGCGCCGTGGGCCATGCTCCTCTCGCCGCTCTGCCTGGCCCTGGTCATCGTCGCGGTGGGCGTCTTCCCCGCATCGGCCGACTCCCTGGTTGTCACGCCGGCGGTCGCGGCGGTGCTGCAGGTGCCGGTGGAGTTGCCGCACATCGCCCTCTGGCACGGGCTCAGCCCTGCCCTGCTGATGACGGCGACGGCACTGGGAGGCGGCCTCCTGGCCTATCAGGCCCTGCCCCGGGTCCTCGCTGCCTGCGACCGGATCACCCCGCGGCGCAACCTGAACAGCCTCTTCGACTTCCTCTGGTGGAAGGAGCAGGCGGTGGAGAGGGCGGCGCGCTGGATCACCGACCGCCAGATGACGGGGTATCTGCGGGACTATCTCGCCTACACCCTGGGCGCCACGGTCGTGCTCTTCTTCGGCACCATGCTCGTGCGGCGCGTCCGGATCCCTGCCTTGCAGCTCTCCCCCGTCACGCCCTGGGAGATTCTCCTGGTCTGCATCATCGCCGTGGGTGCGGTGTTCGCCGCACGGTCCACCACCCGGCTGACGGCGGTGGCCGCACTGTCGCTGGTGGGCATGCCGATGTCCCTGCTCTTCGCGCTGATGCGGGCGCCCGACCTTGCCCTGACGCAGGTGGTGGTGGAGGTCGTCACCGTGGTGCTCCTCCTGCTGGTCTTTCCGCATCTGGGGCAGGTGAAGCTCTACCCGCGGGCGGCCCGCCGACCGAGCCTCAACGTGCTGGTGGCCGTCGGCGTGGGCGCACTGGCAGCGGTGGTCACCCTGCTGGCGAATGGCGCCCGTCTCTTCCCGCCCGAAGTGGCCGCGTGGTACCTGCAGCACAGTCACGACCTGGGCGGCGGTAACAACGTGGTGAACGTGACGCTGGTCGACTTCCGTGGCTTCGATACGATGGGCGAGATCACCGTCCTCACGGTGGCGGGCCTGGCCGTCTCCATGCTGGTCCAGCTCCGGAGGCAGCGCGAGCGGAGGGGGCGGAGCTGATGGCGCGTGCGCCTGTGGAGGAAAACCCGGTTGTACGGGTAGTGGTCTGTACTTCACTGTACGTGTTGAAACTCCTGGCGGTCTGGATACTGCTCCGAGGGCACCAGGAGCCTGGTGGCGGCTTCATCGCGGGCCTCATCGTTGCCGCGGCAATCGCCCTGCAGGGCGTGGCCTTCGGACTGGACGCGGCCGACCGGTTCTTCCCGGTTCCCATCCCGTACCTGCTGGGAGGCGGTCTGGCGATCTCGTTCGCGACGGTGGTGGGGCCCGCACTGGTGGGCGACGCTTTCATGCAGCACCGGTTGGGCGTGGTTCACCTGCCGCTGTTGGGCGACCTGGAGTGGACCACCGCCATGCTGTTCGACTTGGGTGTCTTCTTCGTGGTCGTCGGTACGATGAAGTCTGTTCTTCTCACCATCGCCTCCGACCGCCCCGCGGCCCGGTCCGCAGGGAACGGCCCGGGGTCGAGCACATCTGCAAAGAGGGTGTCGTAAGCCGTGGAACTTGCCGCTGCACTGCTGATCGGTGTGCTGTTTGGCGTGGGCACCTACCTGCTGCTGGAACGGAACATGATCCGCATCATACTGGGAACCATGCTGATCACTTACGGCACCAACCTCATGCTCCTCACGTCAGGCCGGCTCAAGACGGGGCGCGCCCCCATTCTCGGGGGCAGCGAGACGGCGGTTCCGGCCGAGGGGGGCGGTGGCATCATCGTGGACGGAATCTCCTACGTGGATCCCATCCCGCAGGCGCTGATTCTCACCTCCATCGTGATCAGCCTGGCGACGACCGCCTTCGCCTTCGTGCTCGCCTACCGGACGGTGCAGGAGAACGGAACGGACGACCTGCTGTCGCTGCGGGGGGGAGAGCATGAGTAACCTCGTCGCCGCGCCGGCCCTGCTCTGCTTCGGTACCGGGATTTTGCAGCTCTTGCTGCACAAGCGTGTGGCGCTGCAGCGCATGGTCGCCCTGCTCTCCGCGCTGGCCGCCATCGGCGTTTCCGTCTTGCTGACCTATACGGTCTGGACCGAAGGGATCCAGGTGCGGACCGCCGGCGGGTGGCCGGTGCCGTTCGGGATCACGCTGGCCGTGGACCTGTTCGGCGGCATGATGACGGTGCTTGCGGCCATCGTCCTCTTCACCTCGGTGCTGTTCATGTTCAGGGACATGGACCGCGCCAGCGAGCAGACCTTCTTCTACCCCGTCCTGTTCTTCATGATGGCGGGCGTGAACCTGAGCTTCACCACGGGCGACATCTTCAACCTGTACGTCGCCTTCGAGGTGATGCTGATTTCCTCGTACTTTCTGATGACGCTGGGCAGCACAGGCCCGCAGTTGCGGGAAGGCCTCAAGTACCTGCTGCTGAACCTGGCCGCCTCGACGGTATTCCTGCTGGCGGTGACCCTGCTGTACGGGGTAGTCTCCTCGCTGAACATGGCCGACATCGCCGCCAAGGCGGCAGCTGAGCCCGGCAACCCGTACATCACCCTGGCCGGCATCCTGTTCATGGTCGTCTTCGCCGCCAAGGGCGCCCTGTTCCCGTTCTACTGGTGGCTGCCGCGCTCCTACTACTATGTGCCCAACGCCATCGCACCGCTGTTCGCCGCCATGTTGACCAAGGTGGGCGTCTACTCCCTGGTCCGGGTGTTCACGCTGATCTTCATCCACGACGCCGGCTTCACGCATTCCCTGCTGCTGGTGGTGGGCGGCCTCACCATGCTGCTCGGCGTGATCGGGGCGATCTCGCAGTACGACTTCAAGGCGATCCTCAGCTATCACATTATCAGCCAGATCGGCTACATGATCATGGGCCTCGGTCTCTACACGACCCTCGGCCTGGCGGGTGCGGTGTTCTACATCGCCCACCACATTATCGTCAAGTCCGGACTCTTCCTGGTGTCGGGAGCCACCAGCCGGATTACCGGCAGTACGGACTTCAAGGACTACTCGGGCCTCCTGGGGGCTTATCCGGGACTGGCCTTCACCTTCTTCGCACTGGCCATGTCCCTGGCCGGGGTGCCGCCCTTCTCCGGCTTCTTCGCCAAGCTTGCGCTCCTCACGGCGGCCGTGGAGAAGGGGGCGTGGGGGATCGCCGTCGTCTCGGTGTTGGTCTCGTTCTTCACCCTCTTCTCGATGGTCAAGATCTTCCGCAAGGCCTACTGGGGCCGCCCGTCCGGGGAGCGGGTGCAGCGCGGCCGACGGGATTACGTGACGGCGCTGGTCCCGGCCGTGCTGCTCCTGGCACTTTCCGCAGGCATGGGCCTGGGCGGCCGGTTCATGATGGAGTTCTCGCTGGCGGCAGCCGATCAGTTGATGCACCCGATAATCTATATTGAGACCGTCGCCGGGAGGTGAAGGCCGTGACAGCTGCGCGCAATGTCACGCTCGCCGTGCTCCTTGCCGTGGGCTGGATGGTGCTGCAGGACGCCTACGGACTGGGCACTTTCCTGACCGGTGTGCTGGTGGGCGCGTTGATCCTGTGGGCCTTCCCCGCACCGGTCCACGGGCTGATCCGACCGTACGTGAGGCGCCCTGGTGGTTTCCTGCGCTGGCTCTACCACGCTGCACATCTCCTGCTCTACTACGGCTGGCAGTGGATCCTGGGCAATCTCCAGATGGCCCGCCTGCTGCTGAGGCCGAAGCTGGAGATTGCCCCCGGCATCCTGAAGTTCCCGTTGCGTGCACGCCAGCCCGCGCAAGTGGCCCTCCTGGCCAGCCTGATCACCCTGACGCCCGGTACCTTGACGCTGGACGTCGCAGATGACTACGGTGCGCTGTACATCCACGTGGTCGATGCCTCCGACCCGGAAGCGGCCCTGGAGTCCTGTCGGCGCATTGAGGACCTGGTCATGGAGGTGTTGCAGTGATGCTGCAGGTGGTCTTGTGGACCTGCCTGGTCGGGCTGGTTCTCGCCCTGTGCATGGCCGGGTATCGGACCCTTTCGGGGCCCACCATGCCCGCACGGATCGTGGGGATGGACGCCGGCGGCACGGTGCTCATCAACCTCCTGATCGTGGGCGCCATGCTGCTGAATGACCAGCAGTATCTGGCCTACGCCATCGTGCTCTCGGCGCTCAACTACTGCTCGACCATGGTGCTGGGGAAGTACGTCCAGGGGGGTGGGGTGATTGGTCGCGGAGATCTTCGTTAGCCTCTGCCTGCTCACGGGCACGGCGATGGTGCTGTTGGGCAGCCTGGGCCTCATCCGCATGCCTGACGTGTACAACATGATGCAGGCGTCGACGCTGGCGACCACCCTGGGCACGGCCCTGGTCGTGCTCGCCGGTACGGTCTACTTCTCGGTGACGCACGGCCTGACGTTGAAACTGCTTTTGATCATCCCGTTCTTGTTCTTCACCGCCTCCACCGGCTCGCTGGTCGTTGCCCGGGGCGCCCACCGCATCGGCGTGCCGCTGGCGTCGGTATCGGTACGGGACGACCTGCAGGAGGACGCGGGCACCGCCAGCCAGCAGGAGTAACTGCTACGAAAGGCCACCGCAGCGAAGCGGTGGCCTTTCTGTGCTGTGTGGGCGCCTCCCTCACGACTTCCTCTGTTCCGTGTCACCCCGCCCGGCCACCGACTGCAGCAGGCTGGTCACCCACTGCTGCAGGGAAGCGCGGCGCCGGGCGATCTCCTCCCGCAGTCGGTCCACCTCGGCCTGGAGAGCCGCCATCCGGCCGGCGTGCTCCGCCTCCAGGTCGGCGATCTGGCGGGCCAGCACCAGCTCCTGAATCGGGGCCATGGCCTGGGTCCGCTGCAGCCCCTTGCGCAGCCGGTCGAGCTTGCGGGCCGCCGCCTGCACGTCGGCCTCGAGAGACTCGCACTGGGTCGCCAGGCTCTTCTCCTCGGCGCGGGCCTGGTCGAGGGCCTCTCGCAGGAGGCGCAGCTCCTGCTCGAACTGGCCGGCCTGCTCCCGGAGCCGCCGTTCGGCCTCCGGCCAGGGCACCCCCCAGAGCTGCCGCCGCAGCCGGCGGCCCTCCGGCTGGCCCATCACGCCTTACCTCCTTCCTGTTCCCGCAGGTACGCCTGCACTTCCAGGAACGGCTGCACCGCGGCCAGCACGCCCTCGGCGATCTGGCGCTCCAGGGCGATCCACGTGTCAAGCTCGTGGCGCACCGCCTCGAGCTCCGCCTGGCGGTCCGCCTGCTCCCGCCGGTGCCGCTCGGTGACCTCGCGAAGCCGCAGCTCCAGCTGGCTTTCGGGCCGGTCCAGCTCCTCCAGGGCCTGCTGGATCTCCTGCTCCAGCCGGTCCCGCTCTGCCGTCAGTTCCGCCAGCCGTCGCCTGAACTGGGCGTTGCGGGCGGTCACCTCCGACAGCCGCGCTTTCAGCACGTCCACCTGGGCCCGGTGGCTGGTGCGCCGCGCCTCCAGTTCTGCTTCCAGGTCGGCGGGGCTCACGCCCAGTGGCCTGAGGGGCGTGTGCATTCGGCGATTCCTCCCGTGCGAAGGGGCTTCACAGATGAACACGGGGAAACGGGCAAGGAAGTTCAACGGTCTACTGTACACAGGAATAACTGACGCAGGTGCGCAGCACGCAGGCCGGTCGGACTTGTCCGGCAGCCGCGTGTCCTTCCGCTGCCACCGCCACCGGGTAGCCGCACGGTGACGCACTGCCCCCGGGTGACGGCGCTGCGCGTCGCCTTGCGGGCGGAATAGACCGGTGAGAACCCATTCGAACGGATGTTCCGGATTTCGCCCCCCGGCCTGAAGGAAATGGGGTGCGGGGCGTCGAACTTGGCACCCGGTAGGTGAAGCGTATGCGATGTTTTGCGGCGGTGGAGGTGGCGTCGCCGGCGGTGCGCCAGGCGCTGGCTGCGGCCTGCGACCACCTGAGGCGGGCGCTGGGGGGAAGTGCCAGCCAGGTCAAGTGGGTGCCGTCCCACCAGTTTCACTTCACCCTGCGTTTCTTCGGTGAGTTGGACCCGGCTCAGGTGGAGGCGGCCGCGGCGGCCCTGCAACGGGCGGCGGCCGAGACCCCGCCGTTTTCGCTCACCGTGGCCGGCCTGGGGGCCTTTCCGAACCCTTCCCGCCCGAACGTGATCTGGGCGGGCACCGGCGCGGGGCAGGCGCGGCTCGTCGCCCTGGCCCGCCGCCTGGAGGACGCGCTGGCCGAGGCCGGCTTCGAGCGGGAGGCGCGGCCCTTCAAGCCGCACCTGACTCTCGGGCGGGTCCGGCAGGGCGCGGACCTCGGCCCGCTCCTCCGGGAGCACCTCACGCGCCCGCCAGAGACCTACGGCACCTGGCAGGTGGACCGCATCGTGCTGATGCAGAGCGTCCTGCTGCCGGCGGGGCCGCGGTACAGCGTGCTGGCGGCTGCCGCACTCACGGGCGCCGTGGGCGGCTGAGCGGGCTTGTCAGGCGGCGGCGGGTGCTCTATACTGGTGACGCGGAATGGCAAATATTGGCTGGGAGGATTCAAGCGGTATGGCGCTGGATGCGGGGAAGCAGAAGGCCATCGAAATGGCCCTGGCCCAGATTGAGAAGCAGTTCGGCAAGGGTTCCATCATGCGCCTCGGCGAGCAGATGTCCAGGCTGAACATCGAGGTGATCCCCACCGGTTCGGTGGCGCTCGACCTGGCCCTGGGCGTCGGCGGTCTGCCCCGGGGGCGGGTGGTGGAGATCTACGGCCCGGAGTCTTCCGGCAAGACCACCGTTGCGCTGCACGTGATCGCCGAGGCACAGAAGATGGGCGGCGTCGCTGCGTTCGTCGACGCCGAGCACGCCCTCGACCCGGTGTACGCCAAGGCGCTCGGGGTCGACATCGACAACCTGCTGATCTCCCAGCCCGATACCGGCGAACAAGCCCTCGAGATCACCGAGACGCTGGTGCGCTCCGGGGCGATCGACGTGGTGGTCATCGACTCGGTGGCGGCGCTGGTGCCGAAGGCCGAAATCGAGGGTGAGATGGGCGACTCGTTCGTTGGCCTTCAGGCCCGTCTGATGTCGCAGGCCTTGCGGAAGCTGACCGGCGCGATTTCCAAGTCGAAGTGCGTGTGCATCTTCATCAACCAGATCCGTGAGAAGGTCGGCGTGATGTTCGGCAACCCCGAGACCACGCCGGGCGGGCGGGCGCTCAAGTTCTACGCCTCGGTGCGCCTGGAGGTGCGGAAGGTCGAGACCCTCAAGAACGGCCAGGAGGTCATCGGATCCCGCACGCGGGTGAAGGTGGTCAAGAACAAGGTGGCGCCCCCGTTCAAGCAGGCGGAGTTCGACATTCTCTACGGGCAGGGCATCTCCCGGGAAGGCAGCCTGATCGACATCGGCATCGAGCTGAACCCGCCGATCATCGTCAAGTCGGGCGCCTGGTTCTCCTACGGCGACCAGCGCATCGGACAGGGCAAGGAGAACGCCCGGGAGTGGCTGCGCCAGCACCCGGACGTGGCGGCCGAGATCGAGCAGAAGATCCGGGACCGGCTGATCGGCGGCCAGGCGGTGGCGAAGCCGGCCAGCGACGACTCCGCAGAGGTCGATGGCTGAGTGGGAAGACGCCGGTGCGGCGGGTCCCCGGCGCCGCAAGAGGGCGCGCCGCAGACCGGTGGACCCGGAAGCCCTGCGGGCCGTTTCGGGCCGCATCACCGCCCTGGAGGAACAGCGCGACCCGGAGCGCCGGTCGGTCTATGTTGACGGCGAGTTCGTGCTCGGGCTGCACCTGGAGACCGTCGTCCGCTGCCAGCTTCGGGTGGGGCAGGCGGTGGATGGCGATACACTGCTGAAAGCCTACGCCCTCGAGGTGGAGAAGCAGGCGTGGGACGCCGGGCTGCGGCTTCTGGCGGCGGCGCCCCGCACCCGGTGCGAGCTCACCCGGCGGCTGGCCAGGCTCTTTCCCGCCGAGACGGCAGAGCGAGTGGCCGAGCGGCTGGCGGACATGGGCTGGCTGGACGACCACGCCTACGCGGTCAATTACGTGCGCGCACATTCGGACTACGGCGCCCGGAGGCTGCTGGCTGACCTGGTGCGCAAGGGCGTCGAACCCGGCCTGGCCGCAGCCGTGGTTCAGGAGGAGCGGGGGGAGGCCGAGGCGGTGGAACAGGCCCGGGCCGTGGCGGCGGCCCGCCTCGCCCGGATGGGCCGGGTGGACCGCCTCACCGCCTGGCGCCGCCTGGCAGGGTTCCTCAGCCGGCGCGGCTTCGGGCCGGAGACGGTGCGGATGGCGCTGCAGCCGCTTCTGGCCGACCTGCCTGCCCCCGCAGGCAAGGGCCGGTTCGGCCGCCGGCGGAACTCGGATGCCGACGACGGGCCCGACGACGATGTATAAAGAAGGTCACCTCCACATAACACTAGGTGGGGACAGCATCTGTGGAGGTGACCCCCGATGGAGCGACCGGAGCCGCCGCGCGACTGGCCGGCAGAGGCGGAGGTCCTGCAGCATTTTCAGGACCGGCACCGCAGCTTCGCCGACCGGGTGGAGCGGGTCCTCCTGCGGCTGATCGTGCTGGGCCTCGTGGCGCTGGGGCTGGCGCAGTCGCTGGGCCTCGGTCGGTTCGGCCTGCTCTCGGCCCTGGAGGGGGTGCCCGTCCACGAGGTGGATGACTGGAGCCGCAGGACGGGTTCTTCGGGCCCATAAGGGAGGAGAAGGGGAGCGCGGGGTTGGCGCTCTCTTTTTCACATCTGTGTATCAATGTTAGTTTGACGGGGCATTTCCAGTCTGCTAATCTAGGGAAGGAAGTCTCGGGTACCATGTACAAATGCATACAGCAAGGTCTTTCGCCCCCGCCATGTCCGCTGTGGCCCGCGGGGAGTTGGCAAATGGAGTGATAGGGTACCTTGACAGCGGAGAACGGGACCCGAGAGCTGGTCATCGCCATGGACGGTCCGGCTGGCGCCGGGAAGAGCACTGTGGCGAAGATCGTCGCGAAACGGCTCGGGTATCTATATGTGGATACAGGCGCCATGTACCGGGCGCTGGCGCTGAAGGCGCTCAGGCTGGGCATCGCCGAGACGGACCGTGAGGCTCTCGCCGCCATGGCCCGGGACACGGAGGTGCGCCTCGAGAGCACCCCGGACGGCGGTAACCGGGTGATGCTCGACGGCGAGGACGTCACCGATGCGATCCGCACGCCCACGGTTTCGGCCGTGGTCTCCCGGGTGTCGGCCGTGCCCGAGCTGAGGGCGCTCATGGTCGAAGCCCAGCGGGCCATGGCCCGGGGCGGCGGCGTGGTGATGGACGGGCGCGACATCGGCTCGTACGTGTTGCCCGACGCCGACCTCAAGTTCTTCATCACCGCCTCGCTGAAGGAGCGGGCCCGCCGCCGGCAGGCCCAGCTCCAGGCCGAGGGCCACAAGGTGGATCTCGCTGCCGTCGAAAAAGAGATCGCCCTGCGCGACGAACAGGACATGAACAAGGGCCCCAACTCACTGGTGATGCTGCCCGAGTCGATCGTCGTCGACACGACGGGCAGGACTATCGCAGCGGTTGTCGAAGAAATCTTGGCTTATTGCCGGAGGGCGTAGCGATGTGGCTGTACGGCTTCGGCAAGGTGGTGGTGGGGATTGTCTACCATCTGATCTACCGCATTGAGGTGGAAGGAGCCGAGCACATCCCGCGCAGCGGAGGCGCGATCCTCTGCTCCAACCACATCAACGCACAGGACCCGCTGATCATCGGCCTCGCCAGCCCTCGGCCGGTCTGCTTCATGGCGAAGGAGGAGCTGTTTCACAACCCCTTCCTGCGCTTCCTCATCACGGGCCTGGGCGCCTTCCCGGTCAAGCGGAACACCGCGGACCGCACGTCGCTCAGGCACGCGCTGGCGCTGCTGGCGGAGGGCAAGTGCTTTGGCATCTTCCCGGAAGGGACCCGGTCCCGTACGGGTCAGATGGGAAAGCTGGAGCCGGGTACGGCGTACATCGCCCTGAAGTCCGGCGTGCCGGTGATTCCCGCCGCGATCAGCGGCCACTACCGGCTGTTCGGCCGCATCCGCATCCGGTTCGGTCCGCCGGTGGACCTGGACCGGTTCCGGTCCGCCAGGCTGAACAGCGAGACGCTGGAGCAGGCCAGCGAGGCCATCATGGAGGCCATTGCACGCCTGTTAGACTCGCCTCCGAGTCTGCCGGAGGCCACGGAGATGAGGCCGGTGTGAGGGAGTAGGGCTTGGTTTCACAACCCGCCGCCCGGGGCTGGTTTTATTATAAGAAATATGAAATCAGGAAGGTAATGTGTGGTTCGAGTCGGTCGCGCCGGTGCCGCACCCGTGTCCGAGCCATCGAGGAGGTCAACGATCGTGCAGGAGTTTGACAACCAGGGTAGGGAGAACGAAACCATGGAGGAGGCCGCCCGCGCCCAACTGGAGGCTGCCCTGCGGGTACCCAAGCCGGGTGAGATCGTCACCGGCCAGGTCGTGCGCGTGAGCGAGGATTCGATCATGGTGGACGTCGGCTACAAGTCCGAGGGCATCATTCCGCTGAACGAGTTGTCCCACCGCCCGCTCCGCAGCGCTGAGGAGGCCGGCCTCAAGGTTGGCGACACGGTGCAGGTCATGGTCCTCAGCGTGGACGCCAAGGGCGAGGGAGGACTGCGCATCAGCAAGCGCCGCGCGGACGAGCGCCTCGCGTGGGAGCGCATCGAGGAGATGTTCCGCAACAACGAGGTCGTCGAGGCCGAGGTGACCGAGGCCGTCAAGGGCGGTCTGGTGGTCGACCTGGGTCTGCGCGCCTTCCTACCCGCTTCGCAGGTGGACCGGGGCTACGTGGCCGACCTGTCCAAGTTCGTGGGTCAGAAGATCCGCGTGAAGGTCATTGAACTGGGTCCGCACCGGGGCCGCGTCATCCTCTCCCGCAAGCAGGTGATCGAGGCCGAGCGCGAGGCCCGGCGGAAGGCCTTCTGGGAGACCGTTGAGGAGGGTGCGGTGCTCGAGGGCACCGTCAAGTCCCTCACGGACTTCGGCGCCTTCATCGACCTGGGTGGGGTGGACGGCCTGCTGCACATCTCCGAGATGTCCTACGGCCGCATCAAGCACCCCTCGCAGGTCCTGAAGGAGGGCGAGACCATCAAGGTGAAGGTCCTCCGGCTCGACCGGGAAAAGGGCAAGGTCTCGCTGGGCCTGAAGCAGGTGCTGCCTGATCCGTGGGACAGCGTCGCGGAGAAGTATCCCGAGGGTGCCATCGTCGAGGGCACCGTGGCCCGCCTGGCCACCTTCGGCGCCTTCGTCGAACTGGAGCCCGGCGTGGACGGCCTGATCCACATCAGCCAGATGGCCGACCGGCGCATCAACAACCCCGGCGAGGTGGTTTCGGTCGGTCAGCAGGTGAAGGTGAAGGTCATCGGCCTCGACGTGCGGAACCGCCGGATCAGCCTCTCGCTGCGTGCGGCTGAGGAGGAGTTGGCGGCGCAGGCCATCGCAGCCGAGGTGGGCCCGATCGACCAGGTGACCGAGGAGGGCGGTGAGCCCGACGCCCCCGATGCGGGCGAGGCTCCGGCGGAGGCTCCCGCCGAGGAGAAGCCCGAGGAGTAGGAGGTCAGATTCGGCCCGGTCCCCGTTTTGGGGGGCCGGGCCTTCTCTTGTTCTTGGAAAGCGAGCGGCGGGCACGGCCGAAGCGAAATCCAGATTGTGGGAACAGGCAGGCAGGAGAGGAACAAGCGGTGGGCGAACATCTTTTCTGAGGGGGGTCGCCATGTCCGGCAAGCCGTTGATCATCGCCGAGAAGCCCTCCGCCGCACGGGCCATAGCGGAGGCCCTTGGGGGCTTCCGCCGGCGGGAGGGGTACCTCGAGTCGCCCACCTACCTGCTCTCGTGGGCGATCGGTCACCTGGTGGAGCTGCAGGCCCCGGAGGAGTACGACCAGCGGTGGAAGCGCTGGTCCCTGGGCACGCTGCCCATCATGCCTGCGGAGTTTCGCCTCACCGTGCTCCCCGAGACCCGGGCGCAGTTCCAGACGCTGGCCAGGCTCGGCCGGCAGGCCCCCAGCCTGATCAACGCCTGCGACGCCGGCCGGGAGGGCGAGCTGATTTTCCGCTACATCTACCAGGCCGCCGGCTTCAGCGCCCCCGTGATGCGGCTCTGGGTCTCGGCGCTCACGCCTGCGGCCATCCGCACGGCGTTTGCGGAGCTGCGCCCGCAGTCGGAGTACGACCGCCTCTACCAGTCCGCCCGCTGCCGGGCCGAGGGCGACTGGCTGGTGGGCATCAACGCGACCCGGGCTTTCTCGGTGAAGTGGGGCGACCTGCTCTCCGCCGGAAGGGTGCAGACCCCCACCCTGGCCATGCTCGTGAAGCGGGAGCGGGAGATTGAGGCCTTCCGCCCCGAACCATACTGGGAGGTGACGGCGGAGTTCGTCACCGCCGCTGGAGAGCGGTACCGCGGGAAGTGGTTCGGGCCCGAGGGCGACCGGCTGCCTGACGCCGAGTCCGCCCGGGCCGTGGTGGAGCGCGTGCGGGGACAGCGGGGCCAGGTGGAGTCGTGCCAGCAGAAGCCGGTTACCGAGCGACCGCCGCAGCTGTTTGACCTCACCAGCCTGCAGCGGGAGGCCAACAAGCGCTACGGGCTCACGGCCGCCGCCACGCTGAAGGCGGCGCAGTCGCTCTACGAGGCGAAGCACATCACCTACCCCCGCACCGACTCCCGGTACCTCTCCGTCGCCCTGGTGCCCGAACTGCCCCAGGTGCTGCGGGCGCTGGCCGGCCTACCCGACCTGCACCCGCTGGTGACCGGGGCCGACCCGGGGCGGGTGACCCGCTCCAACCGGCGGGTGGTGGACGACGCCAAGGTCACCGACCATCACGCCATCATCCCCACCACCGAGGTGCCGCACAGCCTCGCCGGGGCGGAGGCCAAGATCTACGACCTGATCGCCCGCCGCTTCCTCGCCCAGTTCTACCCCGACGCCCGGTTCCTGGAGCAGGAGGTGGTCACCCGGGTGGGCGCGCTGCCCGACCGGTTCATGAGCCGCGGGCGCCAGGTGCTGGAGCCGGGCTGGCGAAAGGTGGAGCCGGAGCCGCAGAAGGCGCGGCGCAGGGCGCAGGAGGGCGATGAGGAGGAGGAAGCGCCGCAGCTGCTGCCGAGCCTCGGGGCGGGCCAGCCCGTGGCCGTGGCGGCGGTGGAGAGCCGGGAGAAGAGCACACGCCCGCCCCGGCGGTACACGGAGGCCACGCTGCTCAGCGCCATGGAGTACGCGGGCCGCGAGATCGAGGACGAGGCGCTCAAGGAGGCGATGAAGGGCCACGGGCTGGGTACCCCGGCTACCCGGGCGGCCATCATCGAGCGGCTGAAGCAGGTCGGGTACGTGCGGGCCGAGCGGCGGACGCTGGTGCCCACCCCGAAGGGGCGGCGCTTTGTGGAGCTGGTCGAGCAGGTGGGGGCGACGGTGCTGCTCAGCCCGGAGCTTACCGGGGAGTGGGAGCACCGCATCGCCGCAGTCCAGGCCGGCGAGTACGACCCGGAGCGGTTCATGGCGGAGATCCGCGAGCTCACGTCGCAGGTGGTGACCCTGGTGCGGTCGGCGGAAGGGGGCGCACCGGACGTAGACGCCGCCACACCCGGCGCGGAGCAGCCTGCCGAGGTGCTGGCTACCCCCTGTCCCCGCTGCGGGGGTACGGTGCGGAAGGGGAGCCGGGGATGGACTTGCGCCACCGAGGGGTGCGCGCTGCGCGTGCCCACCTTCCTGTGCGGCAAGGTGCTGGACCGGAGTGTGGCGGAGGCGCTGCTCGCCCGCGGCCGGACGGAGCTGATCAGGGGCTTCACGTCGCCCCGGAACGGGCGCAGCTTCTCCGCATACCTGGTGCTCAGGGAGGACGGCCAGGTGGGGTTCGAGTTCCCGCCCGACCGGCCCCGGCGGCGTGCGTCTGCGCGCGGCAGGGGCGCCCGGCCGGTCGGTGCCGGTGGGAGAACTGCCGGAAAGGGGTGAGCGGTGGGGACCACTCACCGGCGACGGGTGCTGACGGGAAGTGCTGACCGCAGTCGCCTTGTGCAGCGAGATGCCGGGCGGGCTCTGCGGGGTACCTTTACGGTCCGGGCACGGATCGGAGCATGGAGGGAGGAGCGAGAATGAGTCACCGGCAGCGGCGCAAGCTCGACCACGTACGGCTGGCCACGCAGCAGCCCGCGGCGTCCGCAGGGGCGGCCGGGGGCCCGGGCGACGCGGGGTGGGCGGACGTCCACCTGGTCCACCAGAGCCTGCCCGAACTCAGCCTGGACGAGGTCGACCTGAGCACCTCCATCGGCGGGGTGGCGCTGCCCCAGCCGGTGTTGATCAACGCCATGACCGGGGGCGCCCACGGCGTGGCGGCGATCAACCGCGACCTGGCCGCCGTCGCAGCCGAACTCGGCCTCGCCATGGCCGTGGGGTCGCAGACCGCCGGCCTGCGGGAGCCGGAGGTGCGCGAAACTTACCGCGTGGTGCGGCAGGCGAACCCCCGGGGGGTCATCCTGGCCAACCTGAGCAGCGACGCCACCCTGGAGGAGGCCCGGGCCGCGGTGGAGATGGTGGGCGCAGACCTCCTGCAGCTCCACCTGAACGTTCCGCAGGAGCTGCGCATGCCGGAGGGCGACCGGGACTTCCGGGGGCGCCTCGAGCGCATCGCCCGCATCGTGCAGGAACTGCCCGTGCCGGTGGTGGTGAAGGAGTGCGGCTTCGGCGTGGCGCGCGAGACCGCCCGCAAGCTGTACGACGCCGGCGTGCGGGTGATCGACGTCTCCGGCCGGGGAGGCACCAACTTCGCCTGGATCGAGAACCGCCGGGCCGGGCTGACCGACCCCGATCCGGGGCTGGAGCACTGGGGCATCCCCACCGCCTGCTCCCTGGCGGAGGTGGCGGCGCTGGGCCTGCCGGGGCTGGAGCTGGTGGCCAGCGGCGGCATCCGGCACGGCTCCGAGGCAGCGAAGGCGCTGGCCCTGGGCGCCCGGGCCGTGGCCGTGGCGGGCCCGGTGCTGGTGCGCCACCAGTGCGAGGGGCGCACCGGCGCCCGGGCCTACCTGGAAGGGCTGCTGGCAGACCTCAGGGCCGCGGTCCTGCTTTGCGGGGCCCGCACCCTGGCCGATCTGCAGCGCCGGCCGGTGGTGATTACGGGCTTCGTGGGCGAGTGGTGCCGCCTGCGGGGGGTGGACGTGGCCGCACTCGCCAACCGCTGGGAACCGTAATCCTCCCGGAGCTGTCGCACCGCGGGAGGGAAAATTCAGATGGAACAGTGGGAAGCGGGCCGCAACGGTCCGGTGAAACGGGAGTGGCGGCGGTACCTGCGCTGCGGTTGGCTGGCCCTGCTGGTGCCGCTGCTGGCCTACGCCGAAGCGATCGGGTGGGCGTACTGGCACCCGCCCCTCACGGTCATGGGGTCAAGCCAGTGGAGGGGCTCCGGACGTCCGTGGAGGTGGCCGGCGTCCCGGCCCCCGACGAGGTTGCGGTGGTGACGGATCGCCCTGGCCATCAGCGCCGACTGACTAGCGTGCCGCTGCGCTGGGGTGAACCGGACCCGTTGGTGGAGATCGACATCCTCACCATCGAGGGGTGGCGCGAAAGAGATTACGGCGAGAAAGGATGAGATCCATGCAGCAATCCAGATCGTTCGCACGCGTGATCCAGAAGCAAGTTTCCGCCAACTACCTGCTTTTCCTGCCCCAGGGTTACGGCGAGGACCCGGCCCGCCGCTGGCCGCTCATCCTCTTCCTGCACGGCGCCGGCGAGCGGGGCAGCGACCTCAGCCTCGTGAAGCGGCACGGGCCGCCCCGTCTGGCGGAGGAACGGCCCGGCGATTTCCCGTTCATCATCGTCTCGCCCCAGTGCCCCGAGGGGCAGACCTGGGACGTGGACACGCTGCTGGCGCTGCTCGACGAGGTCTGCGACCAGTACGCCGTGGATGAGGACCGCGTCTACCTCACCGGCCTCTCGATGGGCGGCATGGGCTCGTTTGCTCTGGCGCTGGCCGCACCCCAGCGGTTTGCGGCGGTTGCCCCCATCTGCGGTGCGGGCAACCCCCTGCAGGTGCGCCCGGAGCACGCCCGCCTGCCCTTCTGGGTCTTCCACGGCGAGGCGGACGACGTGGTGCCGGCGGCGCTTTCGGCACAGATGGTGCAGGCGCTGCAGGCCGTGGGCGCGCCGGTCCGCTTCACCCTCTACCCGGGGGTTGGGCACGACTCGTGGACGCAGACGTACGCCAACCCCGAGCTCTACCAGTGGTTCCTGCAGCACCGGCGCGCCTAGTTCCAGCCGCGCCAGCTCACCCCTCCCATGCGCACGTCCAGCACCCGGCCGTCGTTCTGATCCACCAGTACGTCCACCCGGCGGGGACGCGGCCCCAGCGCTGACGTGAACCGCACCACGAGCCCCTCTGCCCCCAGGTCGACCAGCGCGTCCGGCTCGAACCGCTGGAGCCCCCGGGCGGCGGCGGGGCTCAGTCCTTCCAGCACCCGAGGGGCCGAGTGCTGTTCGTACCACTCCGCCACCTCCGGGTGGGCCAGGGCGGCCACGATGGCGTCGGCCGGGCGCACGGGCAGGGGGCGGGCGCTGCAGCCCGCCAGCAGCAGTCCGCAGAGCAAGAGGGGCGCCGCGAGGCTGTGCCGGGAGGGCGCACCGTGTCTCCTGGGCGTACGGAAGGTCACCGGCCTCACTCCTTCGTGCGGGGCGTCTTCACCCAGTGGCTGGGTCCCTTGCCCGCCGCCGCCAGCACGAGGGCGCTGAAGTAGGGCACGGGGAAGAGGAAGCCGGCCAGCGGCAGGATGAGAATCTGCGCCACCGCCCCCAGCTGCCCCAGCCACATCAGCGGGCGGCTGGCCGGGTCCACGTACTGGAGATAGTGCAGGAATATGTAGAGCGCAAAGCCGATGTAGATGGTAGAGATCAGGTGCAGCCCGTAGCGCCAGGCTGGGGGCAGCACGGTGGGGTCCACCAGCCCCATCGCCCAGAGGAGCAGCACCACCAGCGGCACCAGGGTGGCCGCCTGGTAGAAGAGCCACTGGCCCTGCCCCTTGAACCAGAGCGACCGCAGAAGACGGCGGCGCTGCTCGTGGGTGCCCAGCCCCTCGGTGCGGATCTTCTTCATCACCTGGATGTGACCGCTGGCCCAGCGCAGCCGCTGGCGGAAGAAACCGGCGAACGTGGGCGGAGTCTGTTCGCTGGAGGGGTACGGCAGGTACTCCGGCCAGGCCCGGGCCTTCAGCCAGGCGCGGGTGCCGAGTTCCAGGTCCTCCGTGAGGGTGGAGGAGTCGAACCCGCCGATCTCCCGGAGCAGCCGGGTCTCCACGAAGACGTTGGTGCCGCCCACGAAGGGGATTGAGCGGTAGACCACCGGCAGGTGCCACTCGTGGCTGATCGCCGTGAAGAGCGACGCCAGCTTGCAGAAGGCGCCCATGTCGTACCAGTTGCGCACCTGGAACACCGGGCCCTGGAAGATGCGGGGCAGCGGGGTGCCGCTGCTGTGGGCCTCCAGCACCCGGTGGGCCAGGTAGAGCATCACCCGCGGGTCAGGCCGGCTCTCGGCGTCGTAGAAGCCGCACCAGGTGGAGCGGCCGTCGATGTACCCCAGGGCCCAGTTCAGGGCGCGGCCTTTTGTGGACGGGACGGGCACGCCCAGGCAGCGCCCGCCCAGCTGGCCGTCGAAGTCCACGGGAACCACCACGTGCTTGACCACCGGGCTGCCCGGCCGTGCGGCGTACTCGGCCACCTTCCGGTCCATGATGTCCTGGGTGGTGGGGTAGACCTCCCGGTAGGCGGTCGCGAGCCGCACCTCGAGATGGGGGTCCGCGGCGATCCCCTCGAGGCGCGCCGTCAGGTCTGCCGCCAGCGCCGAGCAGAGCGACTGGATCAACTCCCGCGTGAGGGAGTGGTGGGCCTGGGCCGCCACGGCGGCCAGCCGCCGCCCCAGGGCGGCCCCGTCCTCGCCCCGCAGCGACGCGAAGGCGACCGCACAGGGGATCGCCAGCGAGAGCAGCGCGGCGTAGGCCCGCTGCAACTCCTCCTGCCCCAGGCCCGGCAGGCGGGACCGGAGCGTGCGGAGCAGACGGTGTTCGGCCCCCCGCGCATCCTTGCGCAGCAGGCGCAGCGCCGCTTCCCAGACCAGCGGCCGGAGCAGGGGCGCGGGAATGCGCCGGAGGTGCTGGAGCCCCTCGTTGGGCCCGAGGCGGCGGGCCACCGTCCCGACGCCCTCCAGGGCCATGCCGGCGACGAGGGCCATCACAAGGCCGCCGGTGGGGGTGTCGGGTGCGGGCAGGTCCCGGCCCGCGCGAACGGCCTCGGCCGCCGCCAACACCGTCTCGGTGCGGCTCCGCTCCGCCGCTTCCTCTTCCTTGGCGTCTGTCACCACCACGACCTCGTAGAGGTCCGTCGGGTACGTGAGACCGGCGAGGTGGTCCACCGTCCGCTCGATGACGTCGGCCTCGTTGCGGGCGGGTACGATGATGGAGAACCGGGGCAGGGCAACCCCCAGGGTGTGCGCCCGAGCGGCGAGGCGCTGGAGCGAGAGTTCGGGCCGCCGCTTCCAGTACTTCCTTTCGGAGTAACGCTTCCACCAGAGGAGGCGCAGGAAGAGCGCGAAGAAAGAGAGGTGGAGTCCCACGGCCACCAGGTAGACCCATCCTGCTGTGTCGAGTTGCATCTGGCGGGATCCTCCCACAGGGTTTTGACAGCCATAGGTTGGCGTGACCCCGTGGCGATTATGCTCCGCTCGTGCCGGTTGACGGCGCATGGGCCGGGTATAGCCTGCGGCAGGCGGGAAAAGCTAACCTAATGGGTTGCCAGGTCCTGCCGGGTTTCTGCGACCTGGCACCCCGCATCAAGCCCTCTGGAGGGACTCCGCGTCGTGATGCCGGTGAGTCCGATTCTGCTGCTGGTGCTGATCGTGCTCGCTTCCAGCGGCTTTCTGGCCGGGCCCTTGCGGCGGCTCAGCCTCAGCGAGAGGCAGGGGATCGCCCTCCTGGGCGCGCTGCTCCTGGGCAGCCTGGTGGAACTGCCCCTGACGCCGCGCCTCACGCTCAACCTGGGCACCGGGCTCCTGCCCCTCTGCTTCGCCCTCTACCTGGCGCGACAGATGCGCCGGTGGTGGGAGCCCCTGGCCGCGGTGGGGGGCGCAGCCACCGGCGCCGCCGCGCTGGCCCTGATCAGCCTGTACTTCCCGCCTGGCCAGCCCACGGAACTCAACCTGTACTACCTGGATGCGCAGTACCTCTATGCCGTGGTGGCCGGCACGCTGGGCTACGCCATCGGTCACACCCGTCCGGCGGCCTTCGCCGCCGCGGTGCTCGGCTCGCTGGGCGCCGATCTCTACCATTACCTCCGCTACGTGGCCGCGGACCAGCCCGACCTGGTGTTCCGGATGTCCGGCGGGGGCTTTCACGGCACGGCGCTGGTGGCGGGCATCCTCGCGCTCACCCTGGTGGAGCTGATGCAGGGCCCAGCGGCGGACCGGCCCGTCTCTCCCGACCTGCCGGTCTCTTGACCGCGATTGGCCATTCCTGGATAATGTGCTGGGCGGGGATGACGGCCGGGCCGCTTCCCCGCACCATCTGGCAGGCATCGGGGGAAGGCCTTATGAAGCCGATCGTAGCCATCGTGGGTCGACCCAACGTGGGCAAGTCGACCCTGTTCAACCGGTTGACCCAGAGCCGGCACGCGATTGTGGAGAACCAGCCGGGCGTGACCCGCGACCGCCTGTACGCCGACGCGGAGTGGAACGGCCGTGTGATGACGCTGGTGGACACCGGCGGCATTCAGCTGGACAAGGAAGGCGACACCATCGAGGCCCACGTGACCCGGCAGGCCGAGCTGGCCATCCGGGAGGCCGATGTGATTATCCTTGTGGTCGACGTCACCCAGGGGGTGACGGCCCAGGACCAGGAGGTGGCGGACCGGCTGCGCCGCACGCGCAAGCCGGTGATCGTCGCGGTGAACAAGGTGGAGAACCTGAAGCGGGAGGACGAGGCGCTGGAGTTCTGGTCGCTGGGGCTCGACCCGCTGATCACGATCTCCGCCGAGCACGGCATGGGCACGGGCGACCTCCTGGACGCGGTGGTGGCCGCGCTGCCGGCTGCGGAGGAGCCCGAGCCGGAGGAGGGCGGGCCGATCCGCGTCGCGGTCATCGGCCGGCCCAACGTGGGCAAGTCGTCGCTGGTGAACGCCATCCTGGGCGAGGAGCGGGTGATCGTGTCCGACGTGCCCGGCACGACCCGTGACGCCATCGACGTGCTGGTGGAGCGGGGCGAGGACCGCTTCCTGCTGGTGGACACCGCCGGCATGCGCCGCCGGGCGAAGGTGGACCAGCCGGTGGAGCGTTACTCGGTGATGCGCGCCCTGCGGGCCGTGGAGCGCGCACAGGTCGTGCTGCTGGTGATCGACGCCATGGACGGCGTGACGGAGCAGGACCAGCGCATTGCCGGCTACGCCCACGAGAACGGCAAGGCGTGCATCGTGGTGGTCAACAAGTGGGACCTGGTGGAGAAGGACGACCGCACCATGGCCAGGATGACCGAGGAGGTTCGGGCCCGCCTCTCCTTCATGGATTACGCGCTGATCCACTTCGTCTCCGCCAAGACCCGCGCCCGGGTGCACAAGCTGCTGCCGCTCATCAAGGAGGCCGCGGCCAACCACGCCCGGCGCATTCCCACCCGGGAACTGAACGACGTGGTGCGGGAGGCCTACGCCCTCAATCCGCCGCCCTCCGACAAGGGGCGCCGGCTGAAGATCTACTTCGCCACCCAGCCCCACGTAAGCCCGCCCGGGTTCGTCTTCTTCGTCAATGACGCCGAACTCGTCCATTTCTCGTACCAGCGGTACCTGGAGAACCGGCTGCGCGAGACCTACCGCTTTGAGGGCACGCCCATCAACCTCTACTTCCGGACCCGCGCAAAGGCGAACCTGGAAGAGCGTCCGCTCAAGGTTCGGCGGGTAGTGGGCCAGGGCGAGGTTCGGCCCATCCGGCGCGCGGCGCAGAAGCGCTCCACCGAGTAGGGTGGGGTCGTACTCGATACGAATTTAGAACCTCCTCCTAGGACCAGGAATAACCGTGCGAACGGCGAATCAGTCAACGCTGGCCCAATCTGCCCATGGGAGGGGACGTGAGCCGTGGCGGGTCTGGTTCTGGTAGGCATTATTGGCTATCTCTTGGGGGCCATTCCGGTGGGGTTCCTGGTGGGCCGGCTGCGGGGGATTGACGTCCGCAAGTACGGCAGCGGCGCCACCGGCGGCACCAACGTGCTGCGCACCATCGGCCCGTGGGCGGCGCTGTTCACGGTGCTGTGCGATATCGGCAAGGGGCTCCTGGCGGCCTACGTGGGGCAACGGGTCGCGGGCGACTGGGGCTACGCCGTCGCGGGGTTCCTGGCCTCGGTGGGCCACTCTTTCCCGCTGTGGCTCCGCTTCCGCGGGGGCAAGAGCGTGGCCACCAGCGGCGGCGTGGCCTTGCTGCACTACCCGCTGGCAGTGGCGATCGGCATCCTCTGCGGTGCGCTGGCGGTGTTGCCCACCCGGTGGGTCTCGCTGGGCTCCCTGGTGGCCACGCTGGCGGTGGTGACCCAGGTGTTCCTCGCAGGGGCGCCTCTGCCGCACCGCCTCGTGATGGTGGGCATGGCGGTGGTCATCTACGTGCGGCACTGGGAGAACATGAAGCGCATCGCCGCGGGCACCGAGAACCGACTGGGGGTGCGTGCCCAGCCCCGGCCGTAGCGCTTCGGGTGTAGCGGCGGGATTCGTGGGGGGCGTGGCGGTTGCCAGTGGAGATTGCCATCCTGCCCGCCGGCGCGTGGGGCACGGCCCTCGCCGTACCCGCGGCTGCCGGCGGACACCTTGTGCGGCTCTGGCGGCGACAGCCGGGCTGGGCCGAGGCGTGGGACAGGGGTCACCCGGCCCTTCCCGGGCTGCGGCTGCCGGAGAACGTGGTCGCGTGCGCAAGCCCGCAGGAGGCGGTGGAAGGGGCCGACCTGGTCATCCTCAGCCCGGCAGGGGCGGGGCTGCGGGAGACGTGCCGGCTCGTGCGGCCGCACCTGCGGCGCGACGCTGTGATGGTGACGGTGACCAAGTTCATCGAGCCCGGGACGCACATGCTGGCCCCGGAGGTGGTGGCGGCCGAGCTGCCGGAGCACCGGGGGCGGATCGTCGTGCTGTCGGGCCCGAACTTTGCGGAGGAGGTGGCGGCCGGGCTCCCGACGGGGTCGGTGGCCGCCTGCCGCGACCTGGCCCTGGCCGACCGGGTGCAGGAGAGCCTGATGACGGACCGGTTCCGCATTTACACCAACCCCGACCTGACGGGGGTGGCGCTGGCCGGTGCCCTGAAAAACGTGATCGCCCTTGGGGTGGGCATCTCGGACGGGCTGGGCATGGGCGACAACGCCCGGGCGGCCCTGATCAGCCGCGGCCTGGTGGAGATGGCCCGCCTCGGCCGGAGGATGGGGGCGAGCCCGCTCACCTTTGCGGGCCTGGCCGGCGTGGGCGACCTGGTGCTCACCTGTACGGGCGACCGCTCCCGCAACCGCCGGGCCGGCCTCGCGCTCGGGCGGGGGCAGAGCGCCGATCAGTTCGTGGCGAAGACCGGTCTCACCGTGGAGGGCATCGCCACCACCCGGGCGGCGTGGCAGCTGGCGCAGCGACTGGGCGTACGGATGCCCATCACCGAGGCGATTTACCGGGTGCTCTACGAGGGCCTGTCGCCCCTGGCGGCGATGGAGCGGCTGATGGCCCGGCCCCGCGCACATGAGCTGGAAGAGGTGGCGGAGGCAGAGGGGGTCTAGACGCCGCCGACACGTTTTCACCCACCCCCCGGACCCGGCGTAGGATGCCGGTGAGTGCGTTCCGGGGGGTGGGTGGTTGCATACCGTTTCCTTGGTGTTGCTGGCCGTCGCGGTCAGCCTCGACTCCCTGATGGTGGGGCTGCTCTACGGGCTGCGGGGCATCCGGCTTCCCTGGGGCGCTGCCGCCATCGTCAGCCTGGCCACCGCGCTCCTGCTGGCCGCGGCCATGGGCGCGGGCCGGGCTCTGGCCGCGGGGCTCTCACCGCTCCTGGCCGACCGGCTGGGCGCCGCCGTCCTGGCCGGCACCGGCCTCTGGATCACCCGGCAGACGCTGCGGTCCCGGCGTGGCGCCGCCCGGGAGGCAAGCCCGCCGCTGCACCGGGTCTGGCGGCTGCGGTTGGGCTCCGTGGGCATCGTGGTGGAAATCCTGCGGGAGCCCGCCGCCGCCGACCTGGACCGGTCCGGGCATATCAACCCCGTCGAGGCGCTGCTCCTGGGGGTGGCCCTGGCCCTCGACTCGGCGGCGGCCGGCCTGGGCGCGGCCATGACCGGGTACTCGCCCGTCGGCCTGCCGGTGGCCGCCGCGCTGGCGACGTTCGCCCTGCTCACGGCGGGCTCCCGCGTGGCCCGCCGGCTTCCCCTCCGCCTCGGCGGCCGGTGGGCGGCGGTACACGGCGTGCTGCTCACCCTGCTCGGCCTCTACCGGATGCTCGGCTGATGGTCCCCGGTAGACATACCCTCCCCGGCCCCCTCATAGCATTAGGCGTAGGACACGGGACCCGGGCCACATTCTGAGTACGAATGCCGCGGCGAGAGTGCGGCCGCCCGGCGTCGCGGCGATCTGGGGAGGGTAACGGAGTGGAGAGGATCGACATCTTTGAGGACGTTGCGAGGCGGACCGGAGGGGACATCTACATCGGCGTGGTGGGCCCGGTCCGGACGGGAAAGTCCACCTTCATCCGCCGCCTGGCCGAGCAAGTGATCCTGCCGAACATTCAGGACGAGTACGAGCAGGCCCGCATCCGCGACGAGCTGCCGCAGTCCGGCAACGGCAGGACCATCATGACCGTCGAGCCCAAGTTCGTGCCCGACGAGGCCATCGAGCTCACCATCGGCGAGGGGCTGACGGTGCGGGTACGCCTGGTGGACTCGGTGGGCTATGCCGTGGAGGGCGCGCTGGGCTACCAGAACGACGACGGGACCCCCCGCATGGTCCGCACGCCCTGGTTCGAGGGGGATATCCCCTTCCACGACGCGGCGGAGATCGGCACCCGCAAGGTGATCACCGAGCACTCCACCATCGGCGTGCTCGTGACCACCGACGGCACGATCACCGACCTCGCCCGCGGGAAGTACATCGAGGCCGAAGAAAGGGTCGTCAGCGAGCTGCAGGCCCTGGGCAAGCCCTTCGTGATCGTGCTGAACACCACACGGCCGTACGCCCAGGAGACGATGGAACTGGCCGGCGAACTCGAGGTCAAGTACAACGCCCCGGTCATCCCGGTGGACGCGAGCGAGCTCTCCCAGGACGACGTCTACCTCATCCTGGAGCAGGCGCTTTTCGAGTTCCCGGTGCGGGAGGCTCACATCGCCCTGCCCCGGTGGGTGGAGGAGCTGGACCGGTCGCACCCGGTGCGGACGCAGTTCGAGGAGGCCATCGCCGAGGCGCTGCAGGGCATCCAGAAGATCCGCGACGTGGACGCGGCCGTCGAGCGGCTGAGTTCCTACGAGTTCATGGCCTCGGTCAACCTGAAGTCCATCGACATGGGTGCCGGCGTGGCCCACGTGGAGACCGAGGCGCGCGACGACCTCTACTACCAGGTGCTGGAAGAGATCACCGGCGTGCCGCTGGAGGGCAAGCACACGATGGTGCGCCTGCTGCGGGAGTACGCCGAAGCCAAGCGGGAGTATGACAAGATCAAGGACGCCCTGGCCGACGTGAAGGCCACCGGCTACGGCGTGGTGGTGCCGGACCTCTCCGACATGACCTTCGAGGAGCCCGAACTGGTGCGGCAGGGCATCATGTACGGGGTGAAGCTGCAGGCCACCGCACCGAGCCTCCACTTCATCCGGGCGGACATCTCCGCCGAGGTCACGCCGATCATCGGCACGGCGAAGCAGGGCGAGGAGCTGGTGCAGTACCTGCTGGACCGGTTCGAGGACGACCCGCAGCAGCTGTGGGAGTTCGACATCTTCGGCAAGTCGCTGCACGAACTGGTGCAGGAAGGCATCCGGGCGAAGCTGCAGCGGATGCCGCAGGACGCCCAGACGAAGCTGCAGGAGACGCTCAGCCGCATCATCAACGAGGGTTCGGGCGGGCTGATCTGCATCATCATCTAGAAGCGGGAGGGGGCAGGGTCCCCCTCCCGATGCGCGCAGACGTGCAACAGGACCGGTTCGTGGCTCAGATCTCGAAGAGGCTGGAGATCGACTCACCGGTGGTGACCCGCTCGATCGCGGCCGCCAGGAGCGGGGCCACGGAGAGTTCGGTCACCTTGGACGGAAGATCCTCGTGGGGGATGGTGTTGGTGACCACCACCTCGTCGATCACGCTCTCGTGCAGGCGCTCCAGGGCGTCCCCGGCGAAGACGGCGTGGATGGCGCAGACGTAGATGGCGGCGGCCCCCTGCTGGTGGAGCACCTCTGCCGCGGCCAGCAGGGTCGACCCGGTGGCGATCTCGTCCTCGAAGACGATGGCCTCCCGCCCCCGCACGTCGCCGATGAAGGCGGTGATGGCCACGGTGTCGGTATTGCCCCGGCGGTGCTTCTCCATGATCGCCAGTGGGATGTCGAGAGCCTGTGCGAAGCCCAGGGCCCGCTTGGCGGCGCCGGCGTCTGTGGCCACGGCCACCGGGGCGATCAGGCCCTTGGTGCGCATGTACTGGGCGAACAGGGTGGTCGCCGTCAGGTGGTCGCAGGGGATGGAGAAGAAGCCCTGGATCTGCGGCGAGTGGAGGTCGACGGTCATCACGCGGTCGGCCCCCGCCGTGGTGAGCAGGTCGGCTACCAGGCGCGCCGTGATGGGCACCCGGGGCTGGTCCTTCTTGTCGGACCGGCCGTAGGGGTAGTAGGGGAGCACAGCCGTGATGCGCCGCGCAGAGGCGCGTCGGAGGGCGTCGATCATGATGAGCGTCTCCATGAGGTTTTCGTCCACGGGCGGGCAGGAGGTCTGCACCACGAAGGCCTCGCACTGGCGCACGTTCTCCTGGATCTGGACGAACAGGTTGTCGTTCTTGAACTTCATCACGTCGGCCCTGGCCAGTTCCACGCCCAGGTGCCGGCAGATTTCCAGCGCCAGCTTGCGGGTGGCCCGGCCCGAGAAGATCTTGCGGCCGGCAATCACGTCTGCGAAGCCTCCCTTGCCGCCCGGTGGGCTTGTTAGGATAACCTGAGAAAACCGAATTCGAGAACTGTACCGGCAATCCTCTCGTTCCGCGCGGCAGGGCATCGGCTGGCCGGCCGTGGCCGCGAGCCATCAGGCCCGCGCCAGGGTAAGTGCCTGGAACTGTTCCTCCAGATCGGCCAGGCGGTGGAGGGTGCGGGAGAGGCCGGCACCGTCCCCGGACAAGAGGCGCGACTGCGCCTCGCCCAAGCACTCGGCCTGCGCCTTCTTGAGGGCGGAGCGCTCCGCGTCGTAAGGCGCGTAGAACCGGGCGAAGTCCTCGCAGCGGCGGGCACTCACCGGGAAGGCGAAGCGGGCGAGATGAATGCGCACGCCCCCATCCAGCCCGCTCCCCGCCTGGCCGGCCAGTTCCCGGATCACCGCCGGGCCGGTGGTTCCCGCAGGGAAACGCTCTTGCTCCAGCCGCAGCTGGCCAGCGATGCGGGCGTCGGTGGCACGGAAGAGCTCATCGGGAGTGGGGTGCGGTCGTCGCTCGAACCGGCCCCAGAGCGAGTAAGCACCCGCTTGTAAGCGATGGTCTCGGCCTTCCACCCCCGGAGGAAGTCCTCTTCGGCCATGACGGCATGCGGGAAGCCACCGGGGTCGTGCAGCCGGACCCAGCCGTCCTCCACGGCGTAGACGACCGCGTAATGGTCGGCTCCGGTGAGGTAAGGATAGTCCGGGTTGTAGAGCAAGAGACCCATGTCGAGGGGGCCCACCACGACGGGATCGTAGGCCAGGAAGTCCCTGAGCTGCGCCAGCGCTGTGCGGCCATCCGCCGCGCCGTACTGGTGAAGGTAGCTGTAGCCCAGGGCCTCCAGGGTGTGGTTGATGCCCCGGTCGGGCGTCGTGCACGGGGAACTCAAGAAAGGCAGCCGCCCAGCGGGGACCTGGACCCACTCGGCGCTGATGGCGACGGCAGTCATACACTCGACGTACCCGGGGTCAACCGCCTCCCCCAGCGCGCCCAGCGCCATGGCCACCGAGTTGGCGTAACAGTATGCTGTGTTTGATAACCTAAAAGTGAGCCATTTGGGGGCCATTTGATCACGCAAAAGTGAGCCACCTCGAACTTCCAAACCTGTAAACTGGGATGTGCGCCACTTCCAGTTTGCAGGGGTGAAAGGATGAAGATCGAGATGGCCCATGTTGAGCGTATCAGATGGCTGCTCCATGTGGAAGGGAGATCGCAAGACAGATTGCCAAGGCGCTCGGAATCTCCCGCCACACAGTGGCCAAGTATGCCAACCTGACCGAGGTACCCCGTTACCAGCGGCGGAAGCCCGCCGAGCCGCTGGTCCTGACCCCGGAGTTCCAGCTCGAGATCGAGCGGCGGCTGGCAGAGAACGAGACACTGCCCCGGAAGCAACGGTGGACCGGGAGGACGATCTACGAAGAGCTCGTGGCCCTTGGCTACCAGGGGAGCGAGCCATCGGTGCGGCGCCACATCGCCAAGGTCCGGAAGGCCAAGAGCAAGCAGGCGGCCTTCCTCCCCCTGGCCCATGACCCGGGCGACAGCATCGAGTTCGACTGGGGCGAGGCGGTGGTCTACCTCGATGGTGTAGAACTCACGGCACAGATCCTGTGCGTCCGTCTGCGCTGGAGCGGCATGCCCGTCGTCATTGCCTACCCGAACCAGCGCCAGGAAGCCATGTTCGACGGGATCCGGCGGGCGCTGGAGCTGCTGGGCGGCGTCCCTCGCCGCATGACCTCGGACAACCTCAAACAGGCGGTGAAGCGCATTCTGGAGGGCCGCAACCGGGAGGAGCAGGACGCCTTCCTCAGCTTCCGCACTCACTACCTCATCGACAGCAACTTCTGCAACCCCGCCTCCGGCCACAAGAAGGGCTCAGTGGAGAACCTGGTCGGTCTGGCACAGCGGTACATCGTCGGCCCCCGGCGGGAGGCGAAGACCTGGGAAGAACTCAACGCAATCCTGTGGCAGCGGTGCCTGGAGTACGCCAAGCGCATCCCACAGGGGTCGACCCAGTCGATCCTGGAGCGCTGGGAGCAAGAGCAGAAGTTCCTGCGCCCGTTGCCCGCCCGTCCCTTCGACTGCTGCAAGGTGGTGCTCGTCACCAGCAGCAAGACGGCCTGCGTGACCTTCGAGACCTGCCGCTACTCGGTGCCGGCTCGCTATGCGAACCAGGCGCTGCAGCTGCGGGCCTACTGGGACCGGATCGACATCTACGCCGGCCAGGAGAAGATCGCGACCCATCCCCGCTGCTACGAGCGCAACCGAGAGATCTTCGATCTGGATCACTACCTGGAGTTGCTCCAGGAGAAGCCACGGGCGCTCGACCAGGCCAAGCCTTTCCGGACGGCGCAGCTTCCAGCCGTCTACCACCGGTTCCGGGCCGAGATGCAGGGGCGTCACCGCCATGACCGGGAGTTCATCCAGATCCTGATGCTGCACCGCAGCTATCCCGTGTCACAGGTCACTGCCGCCCTGGAACACGCCCTGGCGCAGCATACGGTCTGCTATGCGGCTGTCAGGCAGTGGCTGGAGGCCCAGGCTGGCACCGGCTCGCCCACCCCGGTGACGGGGCCGGGGGAACTGGCCAACATCCGGGTCCAGCAGCCGCCACTGTCCGTGTACAACCGGCTCCTGAAGGGGGGGGGTCCTCCATTGAGCCGGGAGATGCTGCTGGACTACTACCTGAAGCGCCTCAAGCTGCCGACGGTCCGCCGGCTGTACAAGGAGCTGGCCCGGGATGCGGCCGAGCACAACAAGACCTTTGAGGAGTACCTGCAGGCCCTGCTGGAACAGGAGGTGATCCATCGGGAGGACAACCAGCTCCAGCGCCGTCTCAAGGCGGCTGGCTTCCCGGTTCCCAAGACCCTGGAGTCCTTCGACTTCAGCGCCATCCCGAGTGTCAACAAGGCCAAGATCCTGGCGCTGAGCAAGGGTGAGTACGTGAGAGACCGCGAGAATGTGCTCTTTGTGGGCAACAGCGGCACCGGCAAGACCCACCTCGCCACGGCGCTGGGCATCGCCGCCTGCCGGCAGGGCTACCGGGTTCGCTTCTGGCGGGTGGGACAGTTGGTTGCAGGGCGTTGTCCCGGAAATCGTGGAAATTCAAAGTGGCGGCCCTCAAGCCCCGTTT
>NZ_JBFNEH010000021.1:0-54132 GCF_040797425.1 Symbiobacterium sp.
GCGCCTCCTGTGAGCCGCTGAGCGGCCACAAGAGGCGCCTTTGTCTGCAGCCTGGGAAAACCCCGCTGCGGATACCGCAGCGGGGTTTTCGCGCTCACTCGGCCTTGTCGCCCTGCTTGCCCGGCTCCGCATGCCCCTCCGGCCCGCTCCCCTGCTTTCGGGCGATCTCCCGCCGCACCACGGGCGCCACCCGGGTGCCGAAGAGCTCGATCGCCCGCAGCACCGCCTTGTGCGGCAGGCTGCCCACGGTGAGCTGCAGCAGGAACCGCTGGTGACCGAACAGCTCGTGCTGGTACAGGATCTTCTCGATCACCTGCTCGGGGCTGCCGACGAAGTCCGCCCCCCGGAGGCTGCGGGACGCCTCGAACTGGGCCCGGGTCATGGGGGGCCAGCCCCGCTCCCGCCCGAGCTGGTCCATCACTGCCTTGAACGCCGGGAAGGCCAGGTCGGCGGCGTCCTGCGACCGATCGGCGATGAAGCCGTGGGAGTTGATGCTGAGGGCAGGCGGCTCATGCCCGTTCGCCTCAGCCGCCCTGCGGTGCAGCTCGACCAGCGGCCGGAACCGCTCCGGCAGCCCGCCGATGATGGCCAGGGCCATGGGCAGCCCCAGGGCCCCCGCCCGGACGGCGGAGTACTGCGTCCCGCCCACGGCCACCCAGATGGGCAGCCGCTCCTGCACCGGACGGGGGTAGACGCCCTCCCCGTGCAGGGCGGGCCGGAACCGCCCCTCCCACGTGACCTGTTCCGACTCCCGCAGCTTCAGCAGGAGGTCCAGCTTCTCCGCAAAGAGCGCGTCATAATCGTCCAGGTCATAGCCGAAGAGCGGGAAAGACTCGATGAAGGAGCCCCGGCCCACCATGATCTCGGCCCGGCCTCCGGAAAGCAGGTCCACCGTGGCGAACTGCTGGAAGACCCGCACCGGGTCGTCGGAACTGAGCACGGTGACCGCGCTGGTGAGGCGGATCCGCTTCGTCCGCACCGCCGCCGCGGCGAGGATGGTGGCGGGCGACGAGGAGACGTACTCCGGCCGGTGGTGCTCGCCGATGCCGAAGACGTCGAGCCCCACCTGGTCGGCCAGCTCGATCTCCTCCATCAGGTTGCGGATTCGCTCCGCCGGGCTGAGCCGCACGCCGGTGACGGGGTCCGGCGTCGTCTCCACGAACGTGTAGATTCCGAGCTCCAAGGCATCATCCCCTGTCTCGTCGTACGCCCCGCTGCCCCCGTCAGCGGGTCACCGCCACCTGCTTGGCCACGAACTCCTCCACCTGCCGCACGGTCTTGGCGTCGCGGCTGTAGAGCCGGTCGACCAGGTCGCCCTTGCGGAACACCAGGAGCGTCGGGATTCCCCGCACGTCGAAGCGCTCGGCCAGGTCAGGGCTGGCGTCGGTGTCCACCACGGCGAAGTGCAGCTGCGGGAAGCGCTCGGGGAAAGCGGCGTAGGCGTCCTTGATGCGCCGGCAGTCGGGACACCAGTCGGCGCTGAAGTTGACGACCAGATGGTCGAACTCGCGGAGGGCCGCGTCAAACGTTGCCGCAGTCAACCTCTGCATCAATATGTACCTCCTCCACCCCGCACCGGCGAAATCCGTGCGGGGAAGGTCTCCTGCTCTAGAGACGCCCGGGTACCCCGGTGCGGTATGGCTGCCGGCCCTCGCAGGAAACTACAAGGGCAGGGCGAAGAGTTCTGCGGGTGATGACGTTGACCATTCTGCTGGAAATCTCAGACCTGCACCACCCCGATGGCCTGCACGGAATCTCCCTGAAGCTGGCCCCCGGCGAGGTGCTGGCCGTGGTGGGCAGCCACGGCAACGGAAAGGCTCCCCTGCTGGAACTGCTTACGGGCATCGGGCGCCCGTCCCGGGGGTACATCCGCATCTGCGGCCACGAGCCCGGCAGCCCCATGGCAAGCAGCCGGCTGGGCGTGGCCGGCTCCGCCTGGGGGCTCAACCCGGCGCACACGGTGGCGGAGACGCTGACGCTGTATGCGCGGCTCTGGTCGCTTCCCCCGGCGAAAGCTGGGAAGGTGGCTGCCGACCTGGAACTGACCGCCCGCCGCAACACCCTGGTGGCCGACCTCTCGCCGGGCGAGGCGGCGCGCCTGCGCCTCGCCCGCGCGCTGCTGCACGACCCGGCGCTGCTTGTCCTGGACGAACCAGTGGGCGACGTCGATCTGGAGAGCGCGGAGATCATCGAGGGGGCCATCGGCGCCGCGGCCGACCGCGGGATAGGTGTGCTGATCACCACCTTCGGGCATCCGCGCACGCTTCGCCTGGCCAGCCGCGTCTACTACCTCGAAAACGGGCGGTTCGTGGAGCCTGCGCCCGCGCCCCCGCAGGGCGTGCCTGCCCCGGCAGCCGGCAGCGCACGGCTTGACCGGCCCCGGGTGGAACAGATTGCCGCCCGGAGAGACGACCGTGTGGTGCTCTTCTCCCCCGCCGAGATTCTCTACGCTTACGCGCAGGAGAAGAGCGTCTATCTGCACACCGCCGAAGGGGACTGGACGGCTTCCTTCACGCTGTCCGAACTGGAGGAGCGGCTGGCCGCCCACGGTTTCTACCGGGCCCACCGCGGCTATCTGGTCAACCTCGCCCATGTGCGGGAGATCGTCCCCTGGACCCGCAGCAGCTTCTCGCTGCGCCTCAAAGACGGCTCGGAAGTGCCGCTCAGCAAGCACCGGGTCGCGGAGTTGAAGGCGCTGCTGGGGTGGTGACCGGCACCCGCTCCCTCGCCCGCCCATCCGGCGCCTGACCCACTCAGCCCCGCCTGTGCACCATTCGTCCCCTTCCCGGCACCAGTCGTCGCTCCGGCGCACCCGCCGTCGCCCGCATGCTGCATGCCCCTCACCCCCCTGTCAGAATGGGGCTGAGGTGAGATGATGGATGATCGTACTGACCGGGGTGACCAAGTGCTACGGTTCCGTAACGGCCCTGAGCGACCTCAGTCTCGAAGTCCGCACAGGTGAGACCTTCGGACTGCTCGGCCCCAACGGCGCCGGCAAGACCACCACCCTGCGGCTGGTCGCCGGGCTCGCCCGACCCACCCGGGGGCGGGTGCGGGTGGCCGGGCTCGATCCCTGGCAGAACGGCGAGGCCATCCGCCGGCAGATGGGCGTCGTGCTGGAGGGCGGCCTGCTCTACGACGGGCTGACCGTGCTGGAGAACCTCGTGCTGTTCGCCGGGCTGTTCGGCGTGCCGCGACAGGCGGCCCTCGACGCCCTGGAACAGATGGGGGTGGCCGACCTGCAGCACCGGCTTGCCGGTCGGCTTTCGAAAGGTCAGCGCCAGCGGGTGGCCCTGGCACGGGCCATTCTGCACCGCCCCCGCCTCCTCTACCTGGACGAGCCCACCTCGGGTCTCGATCCGGCGGCGGCGGCCGAACTGCACGCGCTCATCCGCAGCCTGCGCAGCCAGGGCGTCACCATTCTCCTGAGTAGCCACGACATGGCCGAAGTGGAGGCGCTCTGCGACCGGGTCGGCCTCCTCCGGGAAGGCCGCCTGGTGGCCTGTGATACGCCGGCCAGGCTCAAGGAGACGCATGGCCCTTCCCTGACTGACGCATTCATCCGGCTGACAAGGAGGGCCGACTGATGCGGTACATCAGCCTGATACAGGGCGAGTTCTGGGCGCTGAAGCGCAACCGGCGGATGTGGATGTTCATCCTCATGATGCTGGGCATGGCGGCCGTCTATGCCCTCGACGCGCAGGATGGCGGCACGTTCGTGCCGATGGTCCTGGTCGTCACCATCTACACCGGCACCTGGCAGATGACGGTCAACTCCCTCGTGGAGGAGAAGGAGCGGCGGACGCTCGAGGCCCTGCTGGTGACCCCGGCCCGGCCGCTGGAGATCATCGGCGCCAAGGCCACGGTGGGGGTCCTGCTGGCCGCGCTCCTTTCGGCCGTGATCCTGTTGCTCTTCCGGCAGCCCCCCCGGTCGCCCCTGGTGCTGCTGGCCGGCCTGGGGCTCGCCATCGGCTTCGCCACCGCCTCCGGCGCCCTCATCGGTATCGTCGCCCGGGATCTGAAAACCTCCTCTCTCTACCGCACGCCGGTGCTGGCCTTGCTGGTGGGCGCAACCATCGTTCCCTGGCAGGAGTCCGGGTGGGCGATCGCGGAAATCATGCGCTGGCTGCCCACCCGTCCGGTTCAGGAGCTGCTCTGGGGCGGCTGGACGGGTGCGCCGGTGCCCCTCACCCGGAACAGCGCCGTCATGCTTTTCTACACCCTGCTGCTGCTTGCCGTCGATGCCCGCATGCTCCGGCAGCAGGCCACCCAACGCTAACGTGCCGTTTCCGCTCCGAAAGGATGATGCCCCTTGCTGCACGTGATCTACGACCCCCACGACTCCACGGCCTGGTATCCCAACTTCCTCTCCGGGCTCCGCAAGGGCCTGGACGAGGCGGGCGTCGAGTACGAGTATTCGACCCGCATGCCCGAGCGGCCCCGGGGCCCCGTCTTCTTCACCCGCTACACGATCCAGAAGCAACTGCTGGAAGCGCCGGAGCCGCCTGAGCACGTCATCATCCACGAGCACGACATCTGGAACCCCTTCACCAACGCTTACGACCCGGCCGACCTGTGGATCTACCGCCACCCGTCGCTGGCGGCCATCCTCGTCACGAACCCCTCCATGGTGCCCTGGGGCCAGCGCTACCTTCCCGCCGGGTCGCGGGCGCGGGTGGTCGCCGCCGGCTTCCCCTACGACCACACGCTCATCAACCGGGTGATCGCCGAGGTCAAGCCCGGCCCTGATCGGGAGCGGCTGGTGGTCTTCCCGGGCCGGCTCAACGAGTTCTACCAGCCCTACCTCGCGGTGCGGATGGCCTTCGAGCTGATGGACCGGGGCTACCGCGTCTTCATCGCCTCGCCGATCGACCCGCTCTCCTACTACCCCGTGGAGCTGTGGCGGCAGATGGGCATCGGGGTGGGGCGCCTGCCCCACGAGGAGTACTACCGGCTGCTCGCCCGGGCGCAGGCCGCCGTCTCCACCACCACGGGCGGCAGCCTCACCCTCGCCCTGTACGAGGCCTACCTCCTGGGCGCCACGCCCATCGCACCGGCGGGCCGGCCCGACCTGCCTCCGTGGACCGAGGTCTATCACCCCCGGTACGACGCCCTCAACCCTCGGGAGGCCATCGAAATGGTAGAGCAGCGCACCCCGGTCACGGTCGACCGGCGCTGGTTCGACATCCGCCACTACGTGGAGACCCTGATGGGAGTGGCCGGCCCCTGGATTTAGCCGCGCTGCCACAAAAAACGCCCCCCTCCCGCGCGGAGCGCGGAAGGGGGCGCCGCTTTGTGTTGGAACCGATGCTACTCCTCCCGCGTACCCAACTGGGAGTCGAGGAAGAGCAGGGCACTCTTGCTGTCGCCCGCCATGCGGAGCTTCTGCAGCACCTCGTCGGCGCTCTTCTCCTCCTCCACCTGCTCCTCGATGAACCACTGGAGCAGCGGCAGCGAGGCGTAGTCCTTCTCCTCCACCGCCAGGGCGTACAGCTTGTGAATCATCGCGGTAATCTTCTGCTCGTGCGCCAGCACGGCCTCGAAGACGGCCACCGGCGAGGCATAGTCACACGAGGGCTCGGGAATCGCCTGCAGCTGGACCCGGCCGCCGCGGTCGTTCACGTGGCGGTAAAACTTCATCGCATGCTCCAGCTCTTCCTTCGCCTGGACCTCCAGCCAGTGCGCCATGCCCGGCAGGTTGACGGACTCGCAGTACGCCGCCATGCCGAGGTAGATGTAGGCCGAGCTGAGTTCGTTTTTGATCTGCTCGTTCAGTGCCGCTTCCATGGTCCTGTTCACGGGAATCGCCTCCTTGATTCGACCGGGTTGATGCCCGTGTCGTTCTACATTTCCCCGTTGGCAGGCAACCCTCCTGCAAAATTGTCGGCGGCTTTTCCAGAGATCACCGAGCCGATGGGCTGGGTGAACCCGTCACCCGGTGCCGGGGGCAGTGCAAGTCGGCCATCTTCGGGAAGAGCAGGCCGCGTGCTCACGCCGCCTGCCCCAGCCGGTGCCCAGCCCAGACCGCCACCAGCCCCAGCGCGAGGCTGAAAGCCACGTTGGCGGCAGCCGGCAGCCAGCGGCCGGCCTCCAGGAGAAGCACCGTGTCCACGGACCAGGTGGAAAAGGTGGTAAACGCGCCGATGAACCCTGTCGTCAACGGCACCCGCCAGGCCTCTGGAAGGCGCCCCCGCTCGATGCCGTAACCCACCACGAAGCCCAACAGTGCAGAGCCGAGCAGGTTGATGACGAGCGTCGCCACAGGGAAGGCCGAGGGCAGGAGCGCCGTCAGCCACTGGCCGAGACCATGGCGAGCCAGAGCCCCCAGGGCGCCGCCTGCCGCGACGCCGATCACGGGCCCCCGGTTCATGGCCCCCACCCCATGGCAAGTCCTGCCCCAGCAGCCAGGAGGCCCAACACCACGCTCGCTGCGGCGTTCAGGAAGGCCAAGCGGCGGTCGCCCCGCCGCAGGGCATGGTACTGGTCGAGTTGCCAGGTCGAGAATGTGGTGAACGCACCGAGAAAACCGGTTCCGAGCACGGCCTTCACCTCAGGCGCCAGGGCGCCGCGGCCCACGAACAGGCCGGTCACCAACCCCAGAAGAAACGAACCGGCAGTGTTGACGACCAACGTACCCCAGGGGAAAGCCCGGCCGCCCGGCAGGCGGCCAATCCACGTGCCAACGAGATGGCGGGCCACCGCACCTGCGGCGCCCGCCACGCCAATCAGTACCCAGTCCACGTCACAACTCCTCATCTCACTGGCGCAACTTGCCGCGCACGTAGGGCTCCGGCCACACCACCTCGTGGCCCAGCGCGTGGGCGGCCGCCAGCGGGAAGTACGGGTTGCGCAGCAGCTCCCGGCCCAGCAGCACCACATCCGCCTGGCCGCTGCGCAGCACGGCGTCGGCCTGCTGCGGCGCGGTGATGAGCCCCACCGCCCCGGTGGCGATGCCGGCCTCCCGGCGGATGCGCTCGGCGAAGGCCACCTGGTAGCCGGGTCCGATGCTGGGGATGTGCTGCCTGGGCGAGTTGCCGCCCGTGGAAACGTCCACCAGGTCGACGCCCCAGTCCTTCATCTGGCGGGCGAGTTCCACCGACTGGTCGGCGTCCCAGCCGCCCTCCACCCACTCGGTGGCCGAGATGCGCACCCACACCGGACGGTCAGCGGGGAAGGCCGCGCGCACCGCCTCGTAGACCCGCCGGAGCAGGCGCGACCGGTTCTCGAAGCTGCCGCCGTACTCGTCCGTGCGCCGGTTCGAGAGCGGCGAGAGGAACTCGCAGAGCAGGTAGCCGTGGGCGGCGTGGATCTCCACCACGTCGCAGCCCAGCTCCCCTGCCCGCCGGGCCGCCGCCTCGAAGGCGGCCACCACGCGGTCGATGCCCTCCCGGTCCAGTTCCTCCGGCGTCACCCAATCCGAGTCATACGGGATGGCGCTGGGCGCCACGGCCGGCTCCGGCCCGACGCCCTTCCGGGGCGACCAGGCCTTCCGCCCGGCGTGGGCCAGCTGGATGCCGAAGGCCGCGCCCTGCTCGTGCACGAAGCGGGCGATGCGGGCGAGCGCCTCCGCCTGCTCGTCGTTCCAGAGCCCGAGGTCGTTCACGGAGATGCGACCCCGCGGCTCCACCGCGGTGGCCTCGGTGAGGATGAGGCCGGCCCCGCCCACGGCCCGGGTGCCGTAGTGGACGAGGTGCCAGTCGGTGGCAATGCCGTCCGTGCCGGCGACGTACATGCACATCGGCGACATGACGATGCGGTTGCGAAGCGTCACAGACCGCTGGGTCAGTGGCTCGAACAGATGGGCCATCCCCTTGAACCTCCCTGCTGCAGACTGCGTTGCGCGGGCAGACGGTTACCCGTCGCCCCGGCCGCGCCGGTATTCGTTCCTTCGTGAATTATAGCGCATCGCTCTGGTAAGCGTCTAAAGCACCGCGCGCAGGATCAGCGTCGCGATGGAGAAGTAGACCAGCATGGAGGTCGTGTCGGTGATCGTGGCGATGAAGGGACCCGAGGCCACCGCCGGGTCGAGCCCGATGCGCTGGATGATCACCGGCACCAGCGATCCGGCGGCCTTGGCGAGCATCAGGTTGATGGTGATCGAGAGGCCGACGATCAGGCCGATCCAGGGAGAGCCGTTCCAGAGCATGGCCGTGAGGCCCAGCACGACCCCGCACACCAGGCCGATGACCAGGCCGATGCGGGCCTCGCGCCACACCACGCGCCACACCTGCTCCCCTTCCATCTCCCCGGTGGCCAGGCCGCGCACCACCACCGTGAGCGCCTGCGTGGCGGCGTTGCCCGCCCCGCCCGCCATGGTGGTGATGAAAATGGCCAGGGCCGTCACCCGGTCCATCAGAGGGGTAAAGTGCTCGATCACCTTGCCGGAGACCAGGCTCAGGAAGAGCAGCCCCAGCAGCCAGGGCAGGCGCGAGCCAATCGCCGGCCAGATGGAGCCCTCAAGGTCGAGTTCCTGCTCCGCCTCCGACACGCCGCCGGCGCGGTAGATGTCTTCCGTGGCCTCCTCCTCCAGGACGTCGATGACGTCGTCGACCGTGACGATGCCCCGCAGGATCTGCTGGTCGTCCACCACCGGCACCGCCAGCAGGTTGTACTTCTGCACGATCCGGGCGACCTCTTCCTGGTCTTCGCCCACGTGGACCGACACCACGTTGGTGCGCATGATGGACTGGATCACCGTGTCAGGCGGCGCCACGATCAGCTCCCGCAGGGAGAGCACGCCCACCAGCCGCTCCCGAACGTCGACGACGTAGACGTAGTATGCCGTCTCCGCGGAGGGGGCCAGTCGCCTGAGCTCGTCGATGGCCTCCTGCACGGTGCAGTGGGCGTGGATCGCCACGAACTCGGTGGTCATGATGCCGCCGGCCGTGTCCTCCGGGAAGCCCATCAGTTCCCGGACGTCGGTGGCATCCTCGCGGGTCATCAGCTGCAGCAGGGCCCCCGACTCTTCCGGCTCCAGTTCGGCCAGAAGGTCGGCGACGTCGTCCGCCGACATCTCGTCCAGGATGGCCTTGGCCTGCTCCGGCGCCAGCTGGGTCACGATGGCCGCCTGCTCCGGCAGCTCCAGCTCGGCGATGGCCTCGGCCGCCGTCGGCCCGGCGAGCAGGCGGACCACAGCCGCCCGCTGCTCCTCCTCCAGCTCCTGCAACAGCTCGGCAAGGTCGGCCGGGTGGAGTTCGGCGAGGAGGGCACGCAGTTCGTCTTCGCGGTGCTGCTGCAGCAGGACGATGGTCTGGTCAAGCGTTCCGATCAGTTCCGGGTTCACTGGCCTCGCCTCCTTTTCCTCTGGAGCTCGCCGCCCCCTCAGAAAAGAGAAGACGGCCATGCGGAGGCCCGCACAGCCGTGACGAAGCGCAGGAACAGCCGGGTCAGGCAAGACCTACAACCGGCGCGCGGCAGTAAGCCTCACCTGCTCTGGCGGTTCGAGGCGGTGGGCTGTGAAAACGGATGGGCCTCCTACAGGGTTCCGCAAACTCCAGTAATCAAGACTGGGTCCCGCATCCATTTTCCGTACCCACCTCCTTCGGTCCGCCACCATGAAAGGCGCCCCGTTCAAAGGGCGCCTCGTTGTCGAAACGTCCTTCTGTATTGTAAACACCGAGGGGAGCAGATGCAACCACCTAGACCAAAAGTTTCTGCATGAAGTCTTTAACGGCAACCTGCGCCTCCTGCCGGTAGAGCAGCTCCGGGTGGCCGGCCCGGGGCACCAGCTGGAACCGGCCCTGCGGCACCAGCCGGGCCAGTTCCTGGCCCTGCGCCAGGGGCACCATCTGGTCCCGGTCGCCCTGCACCACCAGCACGGGGACGGGAAGCGTTGCCAGCGCCACGGGGTCGAACCCGGGCCACGTGGCCAGGAGGTCCCCCAGCGCCGCCGCCAGCCGCTCCCAGGGCACGGCGACGTGCTTTGCCGCCAACTGCTGCGCCCAGAGCGGCGACCGCTGCCGGATGGCCTCCGGGGCGAAAACGGCCCGTGCGCCCTCGGCCGGGCGGATGCGGGAGGCCAGCACCACGAGGCCCGACGCCAGGCCCCGCAGGGCCAGTTCGACCCCGACCATGCCCCCCAGGCTGTAGCCCACCACCACGGGTGCGCCGAGGCCCAGGTGCTGGATCAGGGCGGCGACGGCGTCTGCCATCCCGCCGATGGTGAGCGGGCCGGGGGCGGCCTCTGCCCGCACCTCGCCGCCCTTTGCGGGCATGGAGCGGCCGTGGCCCGGCAGGTCCGGCCGGACCAGTCTGAGGCCCAGCGGCTCCAGCGCCTCCACCAGGGGCGCCATCGACTCGTGGGTCTGGAGGGCGGCGTGCAGAAGCAGCACCGGCCGGCCAGAGGCCGGCCCGGACTCGGCGTAGAACAGGCTGCCATGCGTCGTGGTGAGGAAGGGCATGGGCGTCGACTCCTCCGGCGTTTCGTTGCTCATCCTCTTAGACTCCCCAACGGCCAGGGAAGTGACCGTCAACCTGCCGCCCGTTTCACCACCGTGAAGTTATCCTCCAGCAAGAGCCAGTTCTGCGGAAAGGCGAGGCCCAGCTTCCAGTAGCTGATGCCCCGGAGCCCCAGTTCCCGCATCAGGTCAAACTTGGCCTGGATGGAGCGGGCGTCCTCGAACCAGACCTCGTGGGTGCGGCCCTGCGGGTCGACGTAGCGGTAGAACGGCGCCTGCGCCGTGGCCTCGAACTGGATGGCCACGCCGCGCTGGGCCGCGATGCGGATGGCCTCCTGCGGGCTGATGGCCCGGGCGAACTCGCCCCCGGGGCGGTAGGGCAGGGTCCAGTCGTAGCCGTAGAGGTTCTGCCCCATCATGATCTTCTCTGCCGGCATCTGGGTGAGGGCGAAGTCCAGCACCCGGCGCACCTGGTCGATGGGCGAGACGGCCATCGGCGGCCCGCCGCTGTAGCCCCACTCGTAAGTCATCAGCACCACGAAGTCCACCGTCTGGCCGTGGAAGGCGTAGTCGTGCGCCTCGTACCACTGGCCCGCCTGCTCGGCGCTCACCTTCGGCGCCAGGGCGGTGGAAATGAGGGCCCCCTCGGCGTGGACCAGGTCGGCCGCGCGCCGCAGGAACCGGTTGTAGGCCTCCCGGTCCTGCGGCCGCAGGAACTCGAAGTCAAAGTGCACGTCGCGGAAGCCCATCTGCCGGATGAGCCGCTGGATCTCCTGCAGCAGCCGGTCCTGCACCGCCTGGTCGTTCAGGATCGCCTGGCCCAGCGAGGCGCTGAACCCGCCCTCCTCCAGGTTGGTCACCACCAGCATGGGCACAGCTCCGCCCTCCCGTGCGATCTGGAGCAGGCCGTCAAGCGGCGGCGCCTGCAGCGAGCCGTCCCGCTGCACCCGGTAGCTGAAGGGAGCCAGGTAGGTGAGGTGGGGCACCGCCTCCCGCGCGGAGGCGAGGAGGTTTGCGCTCACACTCTCGCCGAAAGGTTCCACGTAGGCGTTGGCCTCTTTCCGGGGCCGGGGACCCGGGGGTATGTAGAGCCGGAGACTCACAGTAAGCGGTGCGGTCTGGGGGATGCCGTTGATGCGGGCCAGTTCGGCAGGTGCGACGCCGAACCGCTGGCCAATCGACCAAAGGGAGTCGCCCGGCTGAACCCAGTAGTACTGGCCGGTGATGGGGATCACCAGGGCCTGCCCGACGACCAGGTAGGGGATGTCCGCGAGCTGGTTGGCCTGGGCGATCGCCTCGGGGGTGACGCTGTAGGTGCGGGCGATGCTGTAGAGCGACTGCCCCGGCGCGACCACGTGAATCTGCATGGCGCTCAGCCTCCCATGGGGCATTCCAGATAGGATCATCGTATGCCGAGGCGGCGCCCGGGGAACCGCAGACAGACGGAACAGAGGCCGCCAGGTCAGCCCTGGCGGCCTCTGCGCGTCCCATCCGGACGGCGTGACCCCTACTCGTCTTCCCGATACCCCAGGCTCCGGAGGACCGCTTCCCGGTTGCGCCAGTCCTCCTTCACCTTCACAAACAACTCCAGGTAAATTTTCGAACCCAGCATCATCTCGATCTCCTGCCGCGCCCGGGCGCCGATCTCCTTCAGCATCGCCCCGCGCTTGCCGATGATGATGCCCTTCTGGCTCTCCCGCTCCACGTAGATCGTGGCGCCCACGTAGACGGTGCCGCTCTCCCGCCGCTGGATCTGCTCCACCTCGACCGCCACCGAATGGGGCACCTCGTCCCGGGTGAGCTGGAGGATCTTCTCCCGGATGAACTCGGCGATCACGAACCGCTCCGGCTGGTCCGTGATCATGCCCTCGGGGTAGTACTGCGGCCCCTCCTCCATCTGCTTCACGATCAGATCCAGCAGCGCGTCGATGTTCTTGTGCTCCAGGGCCGACACCGGCACGATGTCGACCCACTCGATGGTGGGGGAACCAGGCTCCGGGTGCTCGCTGCGGACCGCCGGGTCGGCCAGGGCCTTGTAGGCATCCAGCACGGCGTACCAGTCGCCCCGCTTCACCTTGTCCATCTTGTTGACGACAAGGATCACCCTGCGGCCCGACCGGGCCACCACCTCGGCCACATACTTGTCGCCCTCGCCGGGCTCGGGGACGGACCCATCCACCACGAAGAGGACCACGTCCACCTCGGGGATCGTGCCGATGGCCACCTTGTTCATGTACTCCCCGAGCCGGTGGCGCGGCTTGTGGATGCCCGGCGTGTCGAGGAAGACCACCTGTGCGCCCGGGCGGTTGTAGACGCCCAGGATGCGGTTGCGGGTGGTCTGGGGCTTGTCCGACATGATGGCGAGCTTCGCCTCGATGAAGGCGTTGAGCAGGGTGGACTTGCCCACGTTCGGCCGGCCCACGATCGAGCAGAATCCGGAGCGGAAGGGTTCCTGGGTCATGCCTCGTCCTCCCCGTCCTCCAGCACGTCGGCTGGCGTGAAGGCCCCCGGCAGCAGCTCGCGCACCGTGGTCAACTTGACATCCCCTTTCAGGTTGGTCAGGATGACGCGCGCGTCGGGGCCGAACTCGCTCATCACCTGGCGGCAGGCGCCGCAGGGACTGCAGGGGCCGTCGGTGTCACCCACCACGGCGATGGCCGTGAAGCGGCGGTGCCCGTCGCTCACCATCTTGAAGATCGCCGTACGCTCGGCACAGTTGGAAAGCCCGAAGCTGGAGTTCTCGATGTTGCAGCCGGTGTACAGCGTGCCGTCTTCGGCCAGCAGCGCTGCCCCCACCGGGAAGCGGGAGTAAGGGACGTAGGCCCGCGTGCGCGCCTCCCGGGCGGCGGCGATCAGTTCTGCATCGGTCATGGGCTATTCCCCCTCCTCAGGATTCGTGCCGGGCACCCCCGAAGAGGCCCAGCAGCGCCGTGATCACGGGTGGCAGGAGCCAGGGCGGGCGCTGCACCACGAGGGCGACAACTGCCCGGAGGCTCTCCCCCAGCGGACGCTCAAGCACGAAAAGCACCACCGCGGCAAACAGCGCGTGGAACGCCGTCAAGAGCACGGCCCCCGAGGCCACCTGCTTGGCCGCGGCGGCCAGCGGGTGCAGCCGTCCGGCGGCTGCCAGGTCCACCGCCCGCTCCACCGCGGTGTTCAGCAGCTCCGCGGTCAGCACCAGGGCGATGGTGACGCCCAGGTAGGCCACCTCCCACCCCCGGAGACCCACAGCATACCCGGCGACCCCGGCACAGGCGGCAGCGAAGGTGTGGAAGCGCAGGTTCGGCTCCTCGCGGTAGGCCAGCACCAGCCCCCGCAGCGCGTCGCGAAAGCGCGGCAGGACCCCGGTGTGCCGAAAGGGCCGGCTGCTCATCGCTGCAGCCCCAGGCCCGCCAGGATCTCCTCCGTCTTGGCCATCATGGCCGCCTCCTCCTCGGGGGTCTGGTGGTCCCAACCGAGGAGGTGAAGCACGCCGTGGGCCGTGAGGAAGCCCAGCTCGCGCTCGAAGGAGTGACCGTAGTCGGCCGCCTGGGCCAGGCAGCGCTCCAGCGAAATCACGATGTCGCCCAGGGGCAGGGGCTCGCCTTCGGGCAAGTCGCCCATGTCCTCCCCCTCCAGCTGGGCGAAGGAAAGCACGTCGGTGGGGCTGGCGAGGCCCCGGTGGTCGCGGTTCAGGTCGGTGATGGCCTCGTCGTCCACCAGTACCACCGAGACCGAGACCTCCGTCCCGAGGTGGGCGCCGGCCAGTGCGAGGGCTCGCTCCACGACCCTGCGGATCAGGTCCTCGTGCTCAGACGTGAACTCGACCTTCTCCTGCTCATTGCTGATCCAGATCTCCACGCTGCGTAGCCTCCTCAGCGCCGCCCGGTTCCGGCTGCGCTTCTGCCTGCTCCGCCGTTTCCCGGCCCGGGTCCGCGGGCGCGGCGCCTTCCTGGCCCGACCCACCCTGGGCCGGTGCAGCCCCGTCCTGGGCGGGAGCGCCCTGGTCTGCGGCGGCCGGCGCAGGCTTCTGCTGCCCGGGGTAGTCGATGCGGGCGTGGTGCACGCCGCTCAGGACCTTCACGAACACCCGGGCGATGGTGTTCAGCTCCTTCAGGGTAAGGTCGCAGTCGTCCAGCTGCCCCTGCTGAAGCCGGTCGTTGATGATCCTGCGCACCTGCTGCTCGATCTGGTCGGCCGACAGGTGACCCCGCTGGCGGAGGGCCCGCACCGACGCCTCGCACCCGTCGGCCAGCATGCAGATGGCGGTCTCCCGCCGCCGGGGCTTTGGCCCCTCGTAGCGGAAGTCCTCCTCGAGCACGTACTCTGACTGGCCGCCCTGCGACGCCATGTGGTAGAAGTAGCTGACCAGCATGGTGCCGTGGTGCTCGGGGATGAAATCGATGATCTCCTGGGGCAGACCGGCCTCCCGGGCCAGCTCGATGCCTTCCTTGACGTGGCTGGTGATGATCATCGCCGAGAGGCTCGGCGGCAGCTTGTCATGCGGGTTCTCGCTGCCGAACTGGTTCTCCACGAAGAACGCGGGGCGCTTGATCTTCCCGACGTCGTGGTAGTAGGCCCCCACCCGGGCGAGCACCGGGTCCGCGCCAATGGCCTCGGCCGCCGCCTCGCACAGGTTGGCCACCAGGATGGTGTGGTGGTAGGACCCCGGCGCCTCCACCATCAGCCGCTTGAGCAGCGGGTGGTTGGGATTGGAGAGCTCCAGCAGCTTGAGCGGCGTGACGATGCCGAAGAGGGTCTCGAAGAAGGGCAGGGCGCCGGTGACCAGGATGGCCACCAGCAGGCCGTTCAGGGCGCCCAGGCCCACGTTGCGCCAGACCAGCCAGTCGAGCAGCGGCGCCGACTCCAGCAGGTGGAGACCGAGGATGCTCAGCGCGTTGGCGAGGCCCACCAGCAAGCCGGCGCGGTAGAGATCATTCCGGCTCTCCACCCGGGCGACGGCATAGACGCCCACCACGGAGCCGAGCACCCCGACGGCGACAGCGCCCGCATCCACGGCCGATGTGAAGAGACCCAGAAGCACGGCGATGATCACGGACTGGAGCAGGGCCACCCGCGCGTCCAGCAGGATCGCCGCGAGGATGGCGTTCAGCGCCACGGGCATCAGGTAGGCGGCCCCGTCTCCGATCTGGTCGGCCAGGAGGGTCATCGCCAGCGAGAGGAAGAGCGTGATGAAACCGATGAGCCCCAGCAGCAGGAGCTTCGAGTCACGCTCCAGGAGCTCGGGGCGGAAGCGGCTGATGGAGAGCGCCATCACGCCCACCACCACCAGCGCCATCAGGGCCGATCCCACCCAGGTGTAGTAGTTGACCTGCTGGCCCACCAGCCCCAGTTCAACGAGGGCCTCGTACTGGTCCTGGGTGATGGGCTTGCCGGCCTCAATGATCAGCTCGCCCTTCTGCCACCAGACCTCGGGAACCTCCTGCCCGGCCTTCTGCCGCAGCCAGTCGGTCTGCTCCTGGTCCAACACCATGTTGGACTCGATCCGGCTCTTCACCAGCTCCCGGACGAACTGGGCGAGATCTGCATCCTCGATGGTGAGGGTGAACGGCTCCGCCCCGCTGTCGATGCCCGCCTTGATGCGGGTGACGTCCCGGTCGTAGACATCCTCTCCCAGCGAGGTCTGCAGGAGCGCCACCGCCTGCGCTTCCGCATCGTTGAGCGCGGCATCGTCCACCGTCAGCAGGGTCAGGTACGCTTCGATCGGCACCACGCTGAGCCGGATGCGGTCCGCCAGCTCCTGCACCCGGCTGGCGGGGTCCTCATCGGCCCGGGACCGGAAGCGGCGCACCTCGTTGAAGACCCAAGTTACGTGCTGCTGGGCGGACTCGAGCACCGCGGGCTCCCGCTTGTACACGGGGCTGACGGAGTTCTCCGCCTCCCTGACGCGTTGATTGGTGAGGATCTGGTTCTTGATCGGCCGCGGCGCCCGGATGCTGCGCGGCGCCACGTCGCCCACCTGAACGTCCAGGCGGACCGGCGCGCTCTGGTTGCCCAACACGAGGGTGAGGAGCGCGAAGAAGAGAACTCCCCAGACCACCTTGCGGATGCGGGAGTTCTTCCAGCGATCCTGTCGGGTCAGGTTCTCCAAACGTTCACGAAACCGTTGCCATATACGCATAGGATTGACGTGGGAGGGTCTGGCTATACCGTCCCCCTACCTCCCATCTTGTTCTAAGACTCCGTCCCGTCCCGCTTCTCAGCCCGAGGCCGGGGCGGGTGCGAGCCGGTTCCGCCGCTCTCCGCCGCCTCGTAGGCCTTGATGATCAGCTGGACCAGGTCGTTGCGCACTACGTCACGGTCGGTCAGATAACAGAAGGTAATGCCCGGAACGTTGCGCAGGATCCGCTGCACTTCCACGAGGCCCGACCGGGTCCCCTCGGGCAGGTCGATCTGGGTGACGTCGCCGGTGACGACGATCTTCGACCCGAAGCCCATGCGGGTGAGGAACATCTTCATCTGCTCGGGCGTCGTGTTCTGCGCCTCGTCAAGGATGATAAACGAGTCGTCCAGGGTGCGGCCCCGCATGAAGGCCAGGGGGGCCACCTCGATGACGCCCCGCTCCAGCAGCCGCTCGTACGTCTCCGAGCCCATGATGTCGAACAGGGCGTCGTAGAGCGGCCGCAGGTAGGGGTCCACCTTCTGCTGCATGTCGCCAGGCAGGAAGCCCAGTTTCTCACCGGCCTCCACCGCGGGCCGGGTCAGGATGATGCGGGCGACCTCCTTGGCCTTGAAGGCGGCCACGGCCACCGCCATGGCCAGGTAGGTCTTGCCCGTGCCCGCCGGGCCGATGCCGAAGGTCACACCGCTCCGGCGGATGGCGTCCACGTATTCCTTCTGCCCCAGGGTCTTCGGCCGGATCTGCTTGCCCCGGTAAGTGGTAACGATCACGTCGGTGAACGCCTCGGCCAGCGGCTTCTCATCCCCCTCCCGGGCGAGGCGGACAGCATAACGAACGTCCCGCTCCGTCACGCGGCCCCCGCGATTCTGGATGGCCGTCAGCCGGTCGAAGAGCCGCACCACTCGCCCCACCTCGGCTTCCGGCCCCTTCACCGTCACCTCGTTGCCACGCGGCACCAGCTGGACGTCGAAGCTCTCTTCAATATAGCGTAGATGTGAATCGTTCAACCCGAAGAGCTCGCGCGCCTTCGCGTTGTCGGCAATCAGGATTCGCCGTTCCAGGGTCTCATCCAACCCGGTCACCTGCCTGTTGTTCCATCGGCCCCTCCAGCGGGGCAGAGACCTCTTCCAGCGTCTCGACCGTGACCAGGATGCCCACGTAGCCGCCTTCCTGCTGAACGACTTCGGCCCTGAGCGGCGTCACGATGCGATCACCCGGCCCCAGCAGCCAGGCGAGGCGGCGCTCCATGGCCGTGCGCGCCCGCTCCGTCAGCTCCTCCACCGGCACCGTCACCGTTCGTGTCGAGACCTCCGCGACCTCTCGAATCACGAGTTCGACAGGTGGGTTCCAATTCCTCCACCCCCCCGGGGGGAAGGTCCGGGTGGAGACTTCATAATCAGTGTACGGAACCGGACCGCGCCCGGTCAGTAGTATGGACCGGCCGTTCCAGTTCAAAACCCACTGGGTGTAACGGCGCCCGGTGGGCTCCTTCACGGTCTCGGTGACGGGGAACTCGTAATACTGCCGGTACGCCACCCGGGCCCGCACGGTGGCCTGGGCGATGAGGGTGCGCGCCACTTCCTCCCGGGGCGGCAGGGGCATGCCCGGGATGACGGCGGGCCTGCCGCCGGCCCAGTAGCGCAGGGCGCACTCCACCAGCATGTCGCCGGCCTGCACCACATCCCCCTTCTTCACGAGCGGCTCGCCCTGGAACGGGATCACGTGCTCCACCACACCGGCCTTGCGAGCGACCAGGTGCACACAAACCGCCTGATCCGGCGGATTCACCGCCCCCTTCTCCACCACCTCGATCACGGCGCGGGTGCCCCGCACGCGCACCACGGCCCAGGAGAGCTCATCGATCTTCTGCCGCAGGTGGCGTGCGACCTCGTCAGGGTCGACCTGGGTCTTCCACGCACCCCGGCGCAGCCCGGCCTCGGCCGCAACGGCGAGGATGGCCCGGGGGTCGAGGTGGCCCGGACCCTTGATGCGCACGTCCACCACCCAGAAATGGCTCCCCGCCCAGATGAGCGTTGCCAGGGCGCCAGCCGCGCCAGCGAGCAGGAAGGGACGGCGCCGTAGCCGCCGGCTGAGGAATGGCAGGCCCCGCCGCTCCCGGATGCGCACCCGGCAGCGGCTGGCGCGGGCGATGGGCCGGAGGCGGAAGAAGTGGGGCACCAGCAGCGTCGCCTGCAGGCGCTCCGGCCAGCGGCGCACGTCCCAGAGCTGGATGTCTGCCTCCAGGCAGAGGTTGAGGAAGCGTTCGATCGCCCCGCCGGTCACCTCAATGCGCAGGGTGCCCAGCAGGTGTCGGATCAGCCGGCGCAGCATGTCAAGCCCCGCCTCCTTCCGGCGGGGCATAGCGCAGCCCGGTGATGCGGCCGTGGAGCACCAGCTGGTCAGGCGACAGGTATCCGATCCGCAGCTCCTCGCCGTCGATGGCCATCCGCCCCTCCGGCAGCCGCAGCACCACCCGCTCCGGCCGGTACTCCAAGAGCCCCCGGTGATTCTCCAGCACCAGCTCCGCATTTCCGATCAGGGTCGCCCGGGGCACGTCGAGCACCACGTCGCCCGGCAGCTCCAGGAGGGAGACGAGACGCTCCCTCAGGCCAGTCCGCCGCTGCTGCAAGGGGCCACCCCTCCCTCTGCGATGGCACGTCCACTGGAGAGTATGTATGCGGGGAGGGGACCGGGGTAGAAGTGGGCGGGTGCCCTGATGCCATGCCGGTCAGCGGCGCAAGCCGTGGCGCAAAGGCCGGCCTAGTCCCGGCGAATGACGGCATCTCTCAACTGCACAATGGCAATCGAGAAGGCGTCATCAGGAAGGTTCAACTCCGCAAGTCTGGCCCGAATCACAGACCTCGCCTGGTCGTCTTGAACGCCAACCAGGAGGCGGTTCACCTTGACCCCTCCGAGGCTGTTTCCCGTTACCTCATTGACGGACCCGACCCCCGGCTTCGGTTTCACCTCCGCCCGCCTCCGCCGGAAGGTGCTCCCCCTGTCCTGGCCGAATTTCCCACGGAAAAGGAGGGCTGCTCATGCACTTCCGCAGACCGGCCTGGTGGCCGCTCATCCTGGCCGTGCTGACCGCCGTCACGGCATGCAGCAGGGCGCCGGCACCGCAGCCCGGGGACGGGGGGCAGGGTGCAAGCCACGACGGCTCCGGCGTTCTCGTCCTGGCCGCTCCGCCGGACGTACCGCTGCCCCAGCTGGACGGCGTCGAGGTGCTGCCCACGGCCGAGGCCGCGGCGGCGCTGGCGCGGAGAGAGGCCGACGCGGCCGTCGTCGCGGGGGACCCGCCTCCCGCCTACGCCTCCTTCCCACTGAGAAGCGAGGAAAAGGTGATCCTGCAGGGCTGGCTGGACGAGCCCCTGTCGCTCACGCTGGCCGAGGCGCAGGAACTGCTGCCCAGGCTCGAACCGCCGGGAGAACCGGTGCGCGGGGCGCTGGCCGCGGGGCGGCTGGCAGACCTCCGTCCGGGCTGGCGGGCCGTGCCGGTGGATGGCATTCTCCCGACCCCGCAGAGCGTGCGGTCGGGCGAGTACCCGCTGGCAGACCGGCTGTTCGTGGCCTACCGGCCCGGGGAAGACGACCGGATCGCCCCCCTGAGGGCCGCGCTCCAGGCGGCCCTGGGAGAGGGAACCCAGGGGCAGGGCGAAGCAGGCCACGGCGACTGGATCAGGCTCTCCGTCGCCGGCGACTTCATGCTGGCCCGGGGCGTCGCCCGGGCGATACGGGAGAACGGCACGCTCTATCCCATCGAGAAGGTGCGGGACCACCTCTCGTCGGCCGACCTGGCCTTCGCCAACCTGGAGTCGCCCATCGGCGTCACGGGTCGCCCGCTGCCGGGCAAGCAGATCTGGTTCCGGGCAGATCCCGCGGCCATTGAGGTCCTGAAGGCCGCCGGCCTGGACGGGGTGACGGTGGCGAACAACCACATCCTGGACTACGATGAGGAGAACTTCCTCGAGACCCTCGACATCCTGGCGGAGGCCGGCATCCCCTGGACCGGCGGCGGCCGGAACCTCGAAGAGGCCCGCCGGCCGCTGGTGCTGGAGGCGAAGGGGGTCCGCGTCGCCTTCCTGGGCTACAGCGAGTTCGCCGACCTCTTCTTCGACTGGGACTACCCCCGCAGCTTCGCGGCCACGGAGGACAGGCCGGGAGTGCCGGCCATCCGGGAGGACTGGCTGGCCGAAGACATCCGGGCAGCCCGGGAGATGGCCGACGTCGTGGCGGTGGCCCTGCACTGGGGCGTGGAGTTCGTCAACTACCCCACCGAGGAGCAGCAGCGGCTCGCCCGCTTCATGGTCGACCAGGGTGCCGACCTGGTCCTCGGCTACCACCCCCACGCCATCCAGGGGTTCGAACTGTACAACGGCGGCTTCATCGCCTACAGCCTGGGCAATTTCATCATGGACCGGCAGGACACCGACCTGGCCCGGGAGTCGATGATCCTCGACTTTCTGATCGGGCCGGACGGCGTGAAGCAGGTGGAGGTCCACCCGGTCTGGATCCACGCCGAGCAGCCCTACATCATGCAGGGCCAGGAGGCCGCAGGGCTGCGGCAGAAGATGCAGGAAATCTCCGGGTGGTAGGTTCGCAACCCCCCACCCGCACGGGGCCGCGACCACGCTTTCCCTGCGGCGGTGCAGAACGAGCCATCGCAGACCCGAGGAGTGCTCCTCCTCGGCCGCGATGGCTCTTCTGTGCAGACCTCTGCCCAGGTGTGGGGCGATGTTCAGTCCTCCTGCCGCTCCCGCAGCGTCGGAAACAGGATCACGTCGCGGATGGACGGCGCCCCCGTCAACAGCATCACCAGCCGGTCCACCCCGATGCCCAGACCGCCCGTGGGCGGAAGGCCCACTTCGAGAGCAGCCAGGAAGTCCTCGTCCATCGGGTGGGCCTCCTCGTCGCCCGCCTGTCGCTGCGCCAGCTGCGCCTCAAACCGGCGGCGCTGGTCGTCGGGGTCGTTCAGCTCGGAGAAGGCGTTGGCCAGCTCCCGCCCCTGCACGTAGAGCTCGAACCGCTCCGTCAGGCGGGGGTCGGCGGGGTCGCGCTTGGCCAGGGGAGACGTCTCCACCGGATGGCCGATGACGAAGGTGGGCTGGACGAGCCGGTCCTCGGCGTACTTATCGAACAGCTCGGCCAGCAGCCCGCCCCAGGTCGTCGCCTCGACCGCGTAGCCGGCCGCCTCGGCCGCCGCCCGGACCGCCCGGGCGTCCCTCTGCTCGTCTCCCGAACTGCCCAGGGTCAGCACGTCGATGCCCGTGGCCTCCCTGACCACCTCGGCCATCGTGACGCGCCGGAAGGGGCCGCTGAGGTCGATCTCGCCCACCCGCAGGCTGCCGCTTGCCGCCAGGGCCGCATTCTGCACCAGCCGCTCGGTCAGGTCCATCATGTCGCGGTAGTCCGCATAGGCCTGATACGCCTCCAGCGAGGTGAACTCCGGGTTGTGCCGGGTAGAGATTCCCTCGTTGCGGAAGACCCGGCCGATCTCGTAGACCCGCTCCAGGCCGCCGACCACCAGCCGCTTCAGATGCAGTTCGGTGGCGATGCGCAGGCTCAGGTGCCGGTCCAGGGCGTTGTGGTAGGTCAGGAAGGGGCGGGCAGCGGCCCCGCCGGCCAGCGGGACCAGCACCGGGGTCTCCACCTCGAGGAAGCCCAGCTCGTCCAGCGTGCGCCGCAGGCTGGAGACGATGCGGGTGCGGGCCTCGAAGACGGCGCGGCTCTCGGGGTTGACCAGCAGGTCCAGGTGGCGCGCCCGGTACCGCTGCTCCACGTTCTTCAGCCCGCCGTGCTTGTCCGGCAGGGGCCGGAGCGCCTTGGTCAGCATGGTGAGACTGGCCGCCTTCACCGTCAGCTCGCCGGTGCGGGTGCGCATCAGTTCGCCGTCGGCGCCGATGATGTCGCCCAGGTCCAGCTGGTTCCAGATGAGGCCCGACTGAGCGTCGAGTTCGGACAGACGCAGATAGAGCTGCAGGCGCCCGGAGCCGTCCTGCAGGTGGGCAAAGCCCGCCTTGCCGTGGGAGCGGATGCTCACCACCCGACCGGCCACGCGGACCGTGTGGCGGGCGGCCTCCAACTCTTCCGCCGAGGCCGCGCCGTATTCGCGCAGCAGGTCGCCCATCAGGCGGCGGTCCGGAAAGCGACTCCCGAAGGGGTCGACGCCCGCCTGGCGCAGCGCGCCCACCTTGGCGCGGCGTGCCTCTTGCAGCAGTTCCTCTCGGGAAAGCATTCGGCGAATCCTCCTTCTTGGCCGTCAAGAAAATCAGGCCTCCGTCCCACAAATGGGACGGAGGCCTTGCTCCGCGGTACCACCCAACTTGGCCGCATGCAACGCGGCCCACCTCGATCCGGCCCGCCCGCAGGGGCGAACCCTTTCTCCCGGTATCGGGGGAGTGCCGTCCTCGCCTACTGCACCGGCCGGGGCCGGTGGTTCGGGGGAAGCTCCGAGGCCTTATACACAGGTCTCTCCGGGGCGGAACTCGCACCGCATGTTCCGCTCTCTGCGCCCGAGACGGCCTGTGCAGCGGGGGACGCTTCCCCCGCCCTCTTCATCGCGTTGGACCCTATTGCTTTGATCCTTGTATAGCGATGATGCTACACCGCCGTGCACCGGCTGTCAACGGCCTGACGGTACGCCGTTCACTTCCAGGCCGCACAGGCCGTGCGCACCAGGGCATGTCTGCAGGTATGGCCCCTCACTTCGTGGCGTACAGGATGCCGATGGTGCCCGGCCCGCAGTGGCTTCCGATCACCGCGCCGGCCTGGGTGACGATGACCTCCTGCACCTCCGGCAGGATGCGCCGGACCTGTTCGACCATGTAGGGGGCATCCTCGTGCGGCGAGTCGGGGCTGGTGATGAAGACCCGGTCCGGGCGCACCCGGCCCTGTGCCACGTCATCGGCGAACTGCTCCAGCATCCAGTCCAGCGCCTTCCGGCGCGGCCCGCGGATCTTGGCGGCGACGATCATGCCGCCGTCGACCACCGCGATCACCGGGCGGATCCTGAGCAGGGTGCCCGCCAGGGCCGCCACGCCGCTGCAGCGGCCACCCTTGTGCAGGTACTCCATCGTATCGATGACGAACCGCGAGCGTACCCCGGCCTGGTACGTCTCCAGGTCGGCGAGGATCTCGTCAACCGACTTCCCCTGCCGCACCAGATCGCAGGCGTGCAACACCTGCAGCCCGATGCCGGTGGAAAGGTTCCGGGAGTCGAAAACCCGCACCTGGCCCTCGGGGAACTCCGAAGCTGCGATCTGCGCGTTCTGGACCATGGCCGAGAACTTCGAAGAGATGCCGATGAAGATCACCTGGCTGCCGTCGGCGGTCGCCTCGGCGAACGCCTGACGCAAGGCGGCCGGTCCGGCGCTGGCCGTCTTGGGCAGCTTGTTCCGCTCCGCCACCATCCGGAACAGCCGGGGCGAGTCCATGTCGACCCCGTCCTGGTACGTCTCCTCGTCAAACTGCACCAGGAGCGGGATGATCCGCACGTTGTTTGCCGCCAGCAGTTCAGGGCTCAGGTCGCAGGTCGAGTCCGCGAGGATACGAATCGGGGGCATGGCCATAGAACCTCCATGAGGGGTTTTTGTTTCATCTTAACACATTCAAGCACTGGAGAGAGCCATCGAAACACGGCCGTGCCTCCGATCGTTCACCCTGCGGCCCCCCTGCGCCCCCCTCAGTCCGCCTGTGCGCCTGCCGCCCTGGCCGCCCCCGCCGTCTCCGGCCGGAGCTTGAGGTAGCCGTACACGCCTGCCGCCAGGTAGGCCAGGGAGTAGCCCAGCATGGTCTCGGCCGCCCCCATGCGGTCGGCCAGGGCGCCGGCCATCAGGTTGCCCGCAATCATGATCACGGCGCTGACGGTGCTGTAAGCGCCGGAGATGCGCCCGCGCACGTTGTCCGGCACCAGGTCCGCCATGGCGACCTGCAGACCGACGTTGACGGCCCCGCTGCCCAGGCCCAGCAGCAGCAGGAAGGCAGAGCTGGGAATCAGGCTGCTGGTTACCACGGCACCGGTGGCGGTGAGCCAGATGTAGCAGCAGCCGAGGCTGAAGAGGTGCCGCCAGCGGACCCGACTGCCCAGGGCCCCGATCAGGAACGCCCCCAGCACGGCTGCGGCGCCGAAGCCCGCAAGGACGAACCCCATCTGCTCAGCCGCCAGCCCCAGCGTGACGGTAAAGAACGTGACCAGAAGCACGTTGGTGCCCGAGTCGCCCAGGTTGGCGATACCCACTCCGGTGAGCAGGTGGCGCAGGTTCGGGCGCTCGCGGAGCAGGGCTGCGGCCTCCCGCAGGTCCCCCACCAGCCGGGCCACGGGCGAGGCGACCGGCCGGCGACCGGTCCCCGGAGCCGTGCCCTCGCCCTGCACCGGCGCACCTGCCGCGGCGGGCGCCGGCACCCGCATGCCCGCGTGCAACAGGGCGGAGATCAGGAACATCCCGCCGTTCAGCCCGAACACGGCCGCCGGTCCCACCAGCGCGAGCAGCACGGCGCCCAGGGCGTTGCCCAGCAGCATGGCCAGGCGCGCCGTCATGACGTTCAGGGAGCCTGCGGTAACCAGCTCCTCCCGCTTCACCAGGTTGGGCAGCAGGGCGGAGCTGGCCGGGCCGAAGAAGGCCGCCGCCACCGCAGCGGCAAAGTCCAGCCCGATCAGGGTCAGCGGCTCCTGCACGAAGATCATGCTGAACATGAGGGCCGCCCGCACGAGGTCCGCGCAGACCATGATTACCTTGCGCGGCAGCCGGTCGGCCAGCACCCCGGCCACGGGGCCCAGCACCAGGTTCGGCAGCAGGTTGGCGACCACCACCAGCGAGGTGTAGAAGCCCATCCGATCCTGGTCCTGGCTGAAGAGTTTCACCAGCGCAAGGGTGTTGAAGAAGTCGCCGACGCCTGCCAGCGCACCCGCCAGCCAGTAACGCAGGAAGTTGCGGTTCCGGAACAGCCCCAGATAGCGGGTCATGTCCGTTCCCTCCCCAGAGACGCACGCAGCGTTCACTGGCACCATCCTAGCAGTACCGGACCGCCCGTGAATCGTACCGGGGGGAGTAAGCGCATCGTACCTGGGGACGATTCCTCGATAGGACCGGCGTCCGGGCCGGCCCCTCCGGGCAGACTAGACGTGGGGGTATCTCTCTGGTCAACCTGTTTTCTGCTGCCGGCACGGGCGGCGCGCAACTCACCCCCGCCCTCATGGCGCTCCTGGAGCACAGCGACCGGGCCGTCTTGGACGGACTGCTGGCCCTGGCAGACCTGGGCGAGGGCGATACGGAGAAGGCCGAGTTCCACTTTCCTGCCCCCGGCGAACCCCAGGGCGTGGGCGAGATCCGCCTGCCGGGGCGGCGGGTGCTGGTGGCCGCCACCGCGCCCGGTCAGGAGCCGCCGGCCCCCACCCGCGAGGGGACGGACGTGCTGGTCGTCGGCGGGATCGCCTCTGCCTCCCCGGGCTCGCCGGAGGTGCGGCGGCTCTCGTGGGAACGGCTGGACCGCTGGCTCGCGGAACTGAGCGAGCAGTACGACCCCGAGAGCCGCACCGGCTTCCTGCTGCGCCAGTTCCGCGCCTTCCTTCCCGAGGCGGGCATCACCTACTTCCCCGGCTTCGGGCCGGAACTCCTGGACGCGGCGCCCCGCGCCCACCGTGACCTCGCCGCTTTTTTCCGGCTGGCCGAGGAACTGTTCAGTCTCCTGCAGACGGGCGTCGCGGCAGGCTGGCCACTCCTGCGCACGGCCCGGGCAGAGGACCTGCTGGCCGGCTTCTGCTTCCGGGACTACGCGGGGGCCGGGAAGGACGCGGCGAACTTCGTGCGCATCGCCCTCAACCTGGAGGCGAGTGAGTTGCAGATTGCGGTGTGGCTGGAACCTGGCGGACGGGCCCACCAGCGGCTGCGAACCACGCTGGCGGAGGGCGGGAAACTCGCCGACGCACTGCGGTCGCTGGCGCCCGAGCCGGTGCTCTGGCTGTGGTCGGCAGAGGATGACCGGAAGATCCCCGCGGCGGAGGTCGACGCCTCTCTGGCCGAAACCGTCGACTGGGACGCCTACACCGTGGCGGTGCAGGTGTCCCGCCCCTTCGCCGACCTGGCCGGCGAGGGGCTGCCCGACCGCATCGCCCAGTGGGTGGAGGAACTCCTGCGGATCATGGCACCCGTCCTGACCGACGTACTGCACTGAAAAGCCGTGGACCGGCCGCACCCCGGCCACCCACCGCCCGGCCCCCGCCCGCGCCCGGCCCACGGCTTCTGGTTGTCACTGGGGGAAGCCCCGGTAAGGCCGCAGTGCCCGCGGCTGGCCAAGCACCTCCGCCAGCAGAACCGCCTGGGCGAGCCCTTCCCGCGTGCGGAGAAGCGCCGCCAGGGGCGGCTCCGGCTGAGCAGCGGTCTCCGGAGCGGGACTGGCAGTGGTCCGCACCGTACTCTGCAGCTGCCCGGGCACGACCTCGGGGCGAACCCCCTCGCTGGGGATGCCTTCGTTCCGTACACCTTCGGTCCTCACGCCCTCGGTGCCAAAACCCATGGTGCGAACGCCTTCGGTACCGAAGCCCTCGCTGCGAGACCCCTCGCTACCGATGCCCTCACGGCCAACACCGTCGATGCCTGGGGCCGGCGTGCCAGTCCCGGGTCTTCCATCCGCCGGGCGCGCCCCGGAACCCTCTTCCCGGGGGTCCGTACCGGGCGATGCGGGGATGCCCCAGATCCACGGCGGCAGTGGTTGCTCTCTCCCCGGTTGGCTGTCCGGAGTCTTTCGCGCCCACGGGGGCGGCGCCGTCTGCACTGGCCGGGGCCGCGGAGGCATGACCGGGGCCTGTGTGGCGGGCCGCTGCGGCTGCTGCGGGGGCGGCGGGAGGGGCCGCCCTCTCCGGCGGGAAGGCGGCTTCTCCAGCCGCTCCTTGACGGAGCTCCAGATGGCGCCCGCCACCGCTAGCACGATGAACCATACGAGTTCTTCCAGGGCGGATCACCTACTTCCCAGTCTACTTCTGTTCCCGGCCGCGGTCCTGGGTGCCGCCGAGGGACTCCCGCATGGCGGTGTCCGCCTGGATGTTCTTCATCTGCAGGTACTCCATCACGCCGATCTTGCCTTCCCGCAGCGCCTGCGCCAGGGCCAGCGGCACCTCCGCCTCGGCAGCCACCACCTTGGCCCGCATGCGCTGGGTCTCAGCCCGCATCTCCTGCTCCTCGGCCACCGCCATCGCCCGCCGCTCCTCGGCCTTGGCCTGGGCCATCACCTTCTCCGCCTCGGCCTGGTCGGCCCGCAGCCGGGCGCCGATGTTGGCCCCCACGTCCACGTCTGCAATGTCGATGGAGACGATCTCAAAAGCCGTCCCCGCATCCAGGCCCTTGGCCAGCACGGTCCGGGAGATCATGTCGGGGTTCTCCAGTACCTCTTTGTGGCTCTTGGCCGAACCGATCGTGGAGACGACGCCCTCGCCCACGCGGGCGATGATCGTGTCCTCGCCGGCGCCGCCGACGAGCCGGTTGATGTCGGCCCTCACCGTTACCCGGGCCTTGGCCCTCAGTTCGATGCCGTCCTGCGCCACGCCGGCCACCACGGGGGTCTCGATGACCTTCGGGTTCACCGACATCTGCACGGCCTCCAGCACGTTCCGCCCGGCGAGGTCAATCGCCGCCGCCCGCTCGAAGACCAGGTCGATGCCGGCCCGCTGCGCCGCGATCAGGGCGTCAACCACCCGGTCGACGTTGCCGCCCGCCAGGTAGTGGGCCTCCAGTTTGTCGATGCTGATCTCCAGCCCCGCCTTCTCCGCCTTGATCAGGGCATTCACGATGCGGTGCGGAGGCACCCGGCGCAGCTTCATGCCGATCATGTAGAAAATGCCGACGCGCACGTCTGCCGCGGCCGCCGAGATCCAGAGCCCCACCGGGACGAAGCTGAAGAAAAGCACCAGAAGCAGGATGACCAAGAACGTCGGAATCAGGAATGCAAGCTCACCCATGTGCGGACCTCCTCAATTCATGATTTCTTGTCCACAGCCCGGACGACGATTCGGGTTCCTTCCACGCGGATCACACGCACCGGAACGCCGGCGGGAACGAACTCGCCCTCCGTCACCACGTCCAGCCGCTGGTCGCCGAAGACGGCGGTACCCGCGGGGCGCAGCACGGTGAGGCTCCGGCCCTCCCGCCCCACCAGGTGGGAGCGCTCGGGCGACTGGGCGGACCAGTCCTTCGCCGAGTCCGAGAGCGTGAGCATGCGGCCGAGTCCCCGCTTGCTGATCGCCCGGATCAGGGCGAAGAGCACGAAGGCGCCGGCGAGGGCCGTCCACACGAGATACCGCCAGGCCAGGCCGGCCGAGGGCGCCGCCAGGAAGATGGCTCCGCCGAAGGCGGCGATGCCCGCCAGGCCGAACACGCCGAAACCAGGCGTAAACAGTTCGATCAGCATGAGCACCACGCCGCTCAGCGCCAGGGCGATCTCCACCCACCCGGCGGTGCCCACCAGGGCATTGCCGAGGAAGAACAGCGAGAGGCAGATGACCCCCAGCGCGGCGGGACCGGTGAGACCGGGCTGCATGAACTCGATGCCGAAGGCGATCACCCCGAGCACCAGGAGCAAGATCGCCACCCAGGGCGTGGTAAGGAAGCGGCCCACCTGCTCGGAGAACGTCCACTGCGGCTCCACCAGTTCGTACTCGGCGATGCCGGCCTGGCGGATGGCGTCGTTCAGGCTCCCGGCCACGCCGCTCGCGTACCCCATGTCTGCCGCCTGCTGGTAGGTGAGCGTGAGCAGCGTGTCGGTCTGCCCGGGGATGGGGTGGTCCTTGTCGACAAACGCCCGGGCGACAGCGGCGTCTCGGCCCCTGGCCTCCGCTGCCGAGGTGAAGTAGTTCACCACCACCGAAAGCGCCTTGTAATCGGCCGTCTCACCCGTAAAGAGTTCCCGTGGCTCTGCGGCGCCGATCACCGAACCGGGGGCCATGTAGAGGTACTCGGCCGCCGTGGCGATGAGCGCCCCGGCGGAGACGGCCTCGTTCTCCACCCAGGCAATGGTCTTGATGCGCTTGGGGGCGGCCAGCAGCCGGTCCTTGATGCGCACCGCGCTGTCCACGTAGCCGCCGGGCGTATCGAGCACCACGGCGATCCCGACGGCGTCCGGGTCGGCCTCCGCCTGGTCGAACACGCGACTGCCAAACTGGGCCAGCCCCGGATCGATCACCTGGCCCTCATCGATGCGGAGCACATAGACCTTACCGGTCGCGCCGGCCGCCTGGGCCCCGGGCGCCGTGGCCAGCAGCAGGGAGAGGCTCAGGAGCAGCGCCACGATGGGCCAAAGGGCGAGTCGCTGGCGCATGGAAAGTCACCTCCATCGCGAACCGGGCGGCTTTCCTGCGCCTCGGTCGCTTATTGTGATGGTTGCCCCGGCGGGTCGGCCCGCTCCACCTGCACCAGGTTGGTGTGGAAGGAGGCTCCGCCCCCCATGTCGGCAGGCTGGTCCAGGGTAAGCACGTTGATACCGGCGCCGCCGGGCATGTGGCGCGACCACCAGATGCTGGGCGAAATGGCCACGCCAGGCTGCGACCAGTCACCCACCTGGGCCTTGAGCAGAACGGACCCCCGGTCGTTGAACACCCTGACCCAGTCGCCGGACCGGATGGACCGGGCCTCGGCGTCCACCGGGTTCAGGTAGATGGTGGGCGCCCCCTCCCGCTCCATCATGCGCGGCAGATTGGCGAAGGTGCTGTTCAGGAAGTGGTGCGCGGCCGGAGTGATCAGTGCGATCGGGTAGCGGGCCGCCAGCTCGGGCGAGCCGTCGACGGACTCGGCCGGGGGCGTGTACTCCACCACCGGGTCGAACCCCTGGGCCGCAAGGGCCTCCGAGTAGAACTCCACCCTGCCGGACGGGGTTCCGAACCCCCCTTCGGTGAACGGCGCCGCCGGCCGATTCACCTTGATGCGGCGCTCCCGCTTCAGCCGCTCCAGGGTGATGCCCTCCAGATAGGGGCTGCCGCTGGAAAGCGCCTGGCGGATCAGGTCCTCGTCGCTGTCCCGGAAGCAGGGCTCGGTGAATCCCATGGCCCGGGCCAGGCGGCGGAAGAGCTCGGTGTTCGGGACCGCCTCCCCCAGGGGCTCGATCACCGGCTCGTTCAGCTGCACGTAGAGGTGCCAGTACGAGGTCATGAGGTCCAGGTGCTCGAACTGCGTGGTCGCGGGCAGCACGATGTCGGCCCAGCGGCAGGTGTCGGTGAAGAGCTGTTCGTGCACCACGGTGAACAGGTCTTCACGGGATAGACCCTGTAACACCCGCGATCCGTTCGGTGCGACGCACGCAGGATTGGAATTATAGACGAACAGGGCCTTCACCGGCGGGTCCAGAGGCTCGGTGAGCGCCTTGCCCAGTTCGATCATGTTGATCACGCGCGGAGGCGGCGAGGGCATCAGGTCCGGCCGCTTCAGTGCGAACGAGTTGAGGCCGTAGGAGCTGGAGTTGGAGAGCAGGAAGCCTCCGCCCCGGTCGCGCCAGTGGCCGGTGAGGGCCGGGATCATGGCGATGGCCCGCACGGTGGAGCCGCCGTTGGTGTGGCGCTGCAGGCCATAGCCCACCCGCAACACCGCGGGCCGGCTCTCCCACCACAGCCGGGCCAGGGCCACGATGTCGCCGGCCGGGATGCCCGTGACGGCTGCGGCCCGCTCCGGCGGCCACTCGGCCACTTTCCGCTCCAGGCGGTCGAAGCCCAGGGTGTAGCGGTCAATGTACTCCCGATCCAGCCAGCCCTCCCGCACCAGCACGTGCATGACCCCCAGGGCCAGGGCTGCGTCGGTGCCCGGGCGGGGCGAGAGGTGCCAGTCGGCTTCCCGGGCCGCCTTGTGCCGGTACGGGTCGATGACCACCAGCCGGGCCCCCCGCCGCCGGGCCTCCTCGATGATCGGCCACTGGTGGGGATTGGACGAGATGGGGTTTACGCCCCACACCACGATGAGGCGGGCATGCACCATGTCCTCGGGGTCGGGCCCCATGCGGGCGCCCAGCACCGAGTTCACGGCCGCCTCCCCGGCCGCGGAGCAGATGGTGCGGTCCAGCTGGCTCGCCCCGAGCCGGTGGAAGAAGCGGCGGTCCATGGAGCCGTACTGCAGAACGCCGATGGTGCCGGCGTAGGAGTAAGGCAGAATGGCCTCCGCCCCGTACTCGGCGATGATCGCGCGGAACCGGTCTGCGATGATGGAAAGCGCCTCGTCCCACGAGATGCGCGCAAACTGCCCGGAGCCCTTCGGCCCGGTGCGCTTCATGGGGTAAAGCACCCGGTCGGGGCTGTAGACCCGCTCCTCGTAATGGTTGGTCTTCACGCAGAGAAATCCGCGCGTCACCGGATGGTCGGGATCGCCCATCACGCGCACAACCCGGCCGTCCTTCACCTGCACCAGCATGGCGCAGGTATCCCAGCAGTCGTGGGGGCAGACGGCCGGCTTCACCACGATCCCCCCGGTGTCAACCCGACTTGCGGGTCTGGTCTTGCGTCCCTCCGTCATGGCAGGCCCTCCTCGCGCGTCAGTTGGTCGGCTGTATGGTGATGGCGAGCGGCGTGCTCACGCACACGTAGGCGCAGGCGCCGCACCCCGTGCAGTATTCCCGGTTCACCGCAGGCTTTCCCGCCACGAGCCGGATTGCCTCGTCCGGAAAGGGGCACCGGTGGTAGCAGAGGGAGCAGGGCGACCCCTGGAACGCCCAGCACAGGGCGGGGTCGAGCACCGCCAGGCCCATGCGCACCTCCCGGGCCGCCGCCACGGGCTGCAGGGCTCCCGGCGCGCAGGCGGGCATGCAGCGGCCGCAGAGGTCGCAGGCCCTCCGGAGCGGGTCGATGTACGGCGTGCCTGCCGCCGCACCTGCAGAGGGCGGCAAGAGCTGGATCGCGCCGACGGGACAGGCCCGGGCGCAGTCGCCGCAGCGCGTGCAGGTGAGCAGGAAGGTCGGCTCCGGCAGGGCGCCCGGCGGCCGCAGATGGCGGCGCCCTCCCGAGGCCCGCGCCGCCGCCTCGTCGGCCGCAGCCTCCACGCCTTCCGCCACGGCGCGCACAAGGCTGCGCAGGCCCTGCCGCAGGAATGACCGGCGATCACCCGATGAGCCGTTGGGCACGGTTCGCCCTCCTCGCTGTTCGCACATGGGTCTATTTCTAGACTATAGCACGGTAGAGGGCACTGCAGACAGATGAAAACCCCGGCGGGCGTTTTCCGTCCACCGGGGTCATTCGATCACCCGAGCAATTCCCTGACGATCTGTTGGACCATCTTGCCGTCTGCGCGTCCCCTGGTCTGGGCCATCAGCGGGCCCATCACCTTTCCCATGTCTTTCACGCTTTGCGCGCCGACCTCGGCGATGACCTTGCGTGCCAGATCCCGCACCTCATCGGCGGTAAGCTGCTTCGGGAGGTAATCCGACAGGACGTCGATCTCGGCTTGCGCCCGCTCGATCAAATCCTTCCGACTGCTCCGCTCGAAGTCAGCCATGGACTCCTTGAGCTGCTTCACCTGCTTCTGGATGATGCCGAGGATCTCATCGTCGGAGAGGGGTGCGTGCTTCTCGATTTCTGCGTTCTTGATCGCCGCCCGCAGGAACCGGATCGTCTCGAGGCGCACCTTTCCGGCAGGGCCGGCCTTCATGGCGGCCTTCATGTCCTCGGTGAGACGTTCACTGAGGTTCATGCGCAGCCAGCTCCTTCGAAGACTAGTCGCGGTACTTGCGCTTACGAGCGGCCTCGCTCTTCTTCTTGCGCCTCACACTCGGCTTCTCGTAGTGCTCGCGCTTCCGAATCTCAGCGAGCACTCCGGCCCGCTGCAGCTGACGCTTGAAACGGCGAAGGGCGCTATCCAGCGACTCGTTCTTGCCGATCTTGACTTCGGACATCCCGGACTTCCCTCCCCTCCGCTGGACCTGGGGGAAAAAGAACACGCTCCGTGATTATACCGCGGGGCAAAGCTTATGTCAAACGCTCAGGCCACGGGCCCCAGCGTCCGCCCGCCCAGCACGTGGAGGTGCAGGTGGAGCACTTGCTGACCGGAGTCCTTGCCGTGGTTGGTAACGACCCGGTAGCCCGTCTCGGCCACGCCCGTCTCCGCGGCCACCCGCTGCACGGCGGCAAACAGCTTCGCCAGCAGCTCGGTGTGTTCCGGCCGGAGATCCGCCACGGACCCGAGGTGCTGCTTGGGAATCACCAGTACGTGCACGGGTGCAACCGGGTTGATGTCCCGGAAGGCCAGGACGTCCTCGTCCTCGTAGACCTTGCTGGACGGAATCTCCCCGGCAGCGATCTTACAGAACAGGCAATCGTGAGCCACGCCGTATCACTCCAGCATCTGGCTGCAGGCGCAGAGGCGCGCCCGCTTATTCTGTTCAACACGCGTCAAATTATTCTTCTCGGGAACGGCAAATTCCTCCACGCCGTTCACACAGACGTGGCATTTCGGTTCTTGTCCGCGTGCCGCTCCAGCGCGAGCTGGATCAGCCGGTCGCACAGCTCGCTGTAGCTGATGCCCGAGGCCTCCCACAGCTTCGGGTACATCGAGATGCGGGTGAAGCCGGGGATGGTGTTGACCTCGTTGATGTAGATGCGGTTGGTGCCCCGCTCCAGGAAGAAGTCCACCCGGGCCATGCCGGAGCCGTCGATCGCCTTGAAGGCCACGACGGCCTGGCGGCGGAACTCCTGCATCAGGTCGTCGGGCAGGTCGGCTGGAATCCGCACCTGCGACCGGTCGCTGAAGTACTTGTCGTTGTAGTCGTAGAACTCGGCGCCGGGCAGGATCTCACCGGCGATGGAGGCGATGGGGTCGTCGTTCCCCAGCACCGCCACCTCGATCTCCCGCGCGTCAATGCCCTTCTCCACGAGGATGCGCCGGTCGAAGCGGACCGCCTCCGCGAAGGCCCGGTCCAGGTCCTCCGGCCGCTTCACCTTGGTGATGCCCACCGAGGAGCCGAGGTTGGCCGGCTTCACGAAGACCGGGAACTCCCCGGCAAAGGTGGCCTCGACGTCGGCCTTGACGGCCGCGGGATCGCGCTCCCAGTCGCGCCGCAGGTAGACCTTGTACGGGGCGACGGTGAGGCCGGCCTGCTGGAAGAGCGCCTTGGCCACGCCCTTGTCCATGCCCACGCTGGAGGCCAGCACGCCGCAGCCGACGTAGGGCACGTTCGCCATCTCCAGCAGCCCCTGAATCGTGCCGTCCTCCCCGTAGGCGCCGTGCAGCACGGGGAAGAAGACCACCTGGTCGGCCGGCCCCAGGGCAGGTGCAGACTCGGCCAGCGCGAGCAGGTCGGCCTGCGTCGGGTCGCCCAGCAGGCCGACGGGCTGGCCGCCCGCCGCCGTCACACCCTCCGTGAGCGCCTTGAGGGGATCGCCGGTGAGCAGCCACCGGCCCTCCTTGGTGATGCCGATGGGCACCACCTCGTACTTGTTCCGGTCCAGGGCCTGCAGCACGTTCCGGGCGGACATCAGCGAGACCTCGTGCTCGGTCGACCGGCCGCCGAAGATCAGGTAGACGCGGGTCTTCGCGTTCATGAGGGCATCTCCTCTTCAGGTATGTAGAATGAGTTGCGTCGATCGCCTGGTCGAACAGGCGCGCCCCAGCCTATGCGGCGCCCGGGCCAGACGCCACCGTCGGCAGCCGGACGGGCGCGCCGATACGGGACCCGTGAGTGCGGGAGCGCGCTTCCCTCTTAGCTTCTCCAGGAAGTCGGGCCGTCTCCTGCCCCCATGGGGCGTCCGGAGGCGTGAAAATCCCTGGAGTGATGCATGCTAGCGGTGACACTGCAAGAGAGGGGCCGTGCATGCAGTGAACCGACGATCGGGTTCAACACTCCCCTGGCTGATCGCCGGGGGAGCCGTGGCCACCGCGTGGGTGGTCTGGCGCCGGATGCAGCAGCCCTACTACCCCAGCGTGGCGCTGCAGGCGGGTCTGGAGATGGTGAGCCGGCGCTACCGGGTGCTCGCCATCGGGCCACACCCGGGCGACCTGGAGTTGTTCGCCGGGGGGACGCTGCGGCTCCTGTCCCAGAACGGCAGCGCCGTGACCATGGCCGTGCTCTCCCGGGGCGAGCAGGCCACGAACCGCGCCAACATCGGGGAAATCCGGGCGAAGGAGGCCGGGCAGGCAGCGGCGATCCTGCGGGCCGAGCTGATCCAGTTGGACCTCCCCGACGGGCAGATCCGCCCCGGCCCCGCCCTGGAGCGGGCCCTGGACGAGCTCTGGAGCCGCACCCGCCCGGAACTGGTGCTGGCCTTCGACCCCAAGGGCCCGATGCCCCTGTTCCAGAACCCGGACCACCTGGCGCTCGGGGCGGCAGTGCTGGCCCGGGCCCGCAGCGCCATCTCCCGGGGCGAGCGCATCTACTTCTACGCCGCCCGCCACCCCAACGTCCTGGTCGACATCACCGAGGTGGCCCAGGAGAAGCTGAACGCCGTGAGGGCACACCGAAGCCAGCTCGTGGGGCCCGACTGGGCGGTGGCCTGGTTCAACCGGTACGTCGGCCGCCTGCACACGGGGCGGGTGCCCGCACTGTACGCGGAGCCTTTCTACCGGCTGGTCTGAGGAGGTGAGCCCGGTGCCCGAAGAAGCAAGCCCCGCACCCGGAGAAGCAGGTTCCGCATCCGAACGGGTGCCGGCCCGCCCCGACCGGACGCTGACCTTCAGGCGTCGGCTGTTCTCGGGACTCTACCGCGCCGGCCGCAGCCCCTGGATCGAGCGCCTGATCGCCTGCTTCCTGGCCCCGAACTATCCGGCGCTGGCCCTCGCGCAGGGCGAAATCCTGGTCAGCTCGCCCCGGCGAGTCCTGGCCTTTACCGCCCACCCGGACGACCTGGAGTTCTTCTGCGGCGGTACCCTCCGCCGCATGGCTCTGGCCGGCAGCCGCATCACCGCCGTCGTGCTCACCGACGGCGAGAAGCGGGGCAACCGGGACGGGCTCGCCGCGCAGCGCCAGGCCGAGCAGTGGGAGGCCGCCCGTCTGCAGGGGTATGAGTCGGTCACCTTCCTCGGGCTGCCCGACTTCGGCCTGCCCGAGGACCCCCGCCTGGAACGGGTCCTGGCCCGGGCCTGGGACCACGCGGCCCCTGAGGTGGTGTTCGCCTTCGACCCGAAGGAACTGGTGCCGCAGATGGCCAACCGGGACCACAAGGCCCTCGGGCGGGCGGTGATCGACCTGGCCCGGAGCCGCTTTACCGGCGGCGCGCAGGTCTACCTGTATGGCACCCGCAGCCCTGACGTGCTGGTGGATATCACACCCGTGATCGACGACAAGCTGCGGGCCGTGAAGGCGCACCGAAGCCAGATGGTCTACCTGGACGAGGCGGAGACCGACGGGGCGATCCGCCTGATGGGCCGCGTCATGGCGGGCAGATCCGGCGCGACGTATGCCGAGGCCCTGTTCCGGCTGATGTGACGCTCCGGCAGAGCCCCGAGTTTCGCTACCCCATCTCGCCCCGGGCATACAGGATCGCCGCGGCCGCCGCCAGAGGCGCCGTCTCGGTGCGCAGGATGCGGGGCCCCAGGGTTACCGGGATGGCGCCTGCTTCCCGCGCGAGCCCTACCTCCTCCGCCGACAGGCCGCCCTCCGGCCCGGTGAACAGGGCGAAAGAAACCGCCTCGGGGCAGGCCTCGAGGGCCGCCTTGAGGGGCACGCCTCCCTCCTCCCAGGGCACCAGCGCCAGGTCGAACTCGGGGATGCGCGCCACCGCCTGCTGCCACGTGTGCAGGTGCGTCACCCGGGGCACGGCCCCCCGGCGCGACTGCTCCGCCGCCTCCCGTGCGATGCGCTGCCAGCGCTCCGTGCGCTCGGCGGCCTTTTGCGCGTCCAGCTTCACCACGCTGCGGGACGTGGCAACAGGGGTGAACTCGGCAATCCCCAGCTCGGTGCCGTGCTGGATCACCCGCTCCAGCTTCTCGCCCTTGGCGAGGCCCTGGAAGAGTACAATGCGGATGCGCGGCTCGCCCGCAGCCGGGCGGCTGGCCGTGATACGCCCCCAGGCCAGGCCGTCCGCGACCTCCTCCAGCACGCAGTCGTAGTGCATACCCTGGGCCAGGACGATAAACGGCGTTCCGGGCACCGCGCGCAGCACCCGCAGCAGGTGATGCGAGTCGGCCCGCGAGAGGGCGACCCGCTCGCCCTCGACCCGGTCGAGGAAGAAGCGGGTCGTCACGGCTTCATCGCCAGGATGGCCACCCAGCCATCCTGCTCGTGCACGCCCACCGGCGTCAGCCACGCCTCGGTCATCGCCGCGGCCACCTGGTCCCGCTTCTCGGCGATGATTCCCGAGGCCAGGAAGCGGCCGCCGGACTTCAGCCGGCCGTACACGTCGGGCAGGATCTCCACGATCACCGAGGCGATGATGTTGGCCACGATCAGGTCGGCGCCTTCGTGCGCCACCTGGTCCAAAGTCGCCCGCCGCACCTCCACCGGCGTCCCGTTCCGCCGGGCGTTCTCGGCGGCGACCTCCACCGCCACCGGATCGGTGTCGATGGCCAGCACGGAGCCGGCGCCCAGGCGGCAGGCCGCGATGGCCAGGATGCCTGAGCCCGTGCCCACGTCGATCACCCGGGCACCCGGCCGCACGAGCCGCTCCAGCCAGCGCAGGCAGAGCGCCGTGGTGGCGTGGGTGCCGGTGCCGAAGGCCATGCCGGGGTCCAGATAGAGCGGCAGGTCACCCGGCTGCAGGTCGTACTGCTCCCAGGAAGGGATGACGACCAGCCGCTCGCCCACCCTGAGCGGCTTGAAGTAGGCCTTCCAGTTATTGGCCCAGTCTTCTTCCTGGACCCAGCGGAAACGGGCCGGCTCCACGGTGCCCAGGCCGAGGGCCCGGATCTCGTCCAGGGCGGCCTCCAGCCGCAGCCGCTGCTGCTCCAGGTCGTCGGTTTCCGGCAGCCAGGCCGTCACCGTCACCCACTCCGGGTCGCCCGGCTCCAGGTCGGTGGCATCCCACCGGGATCGGTTCTGCTGCACGGCCAGGGGGTCGTCCACGGCATACCCGCCCCCGCTCAACTCCATGAGCAGGTTTCCCACCGCGTCGGCCGCGCCTCGGCGGCAGCGGATCGCTGTCTCCAGATAGCGCAAGTGTTCTCCTCCTCGTTCAGTCCGCGGCCGCCTGCCGCAGCTCATCGGGCAGTGCCAGCGGCCCGGACTCGGGATACGTCCAGCTGAGGCGGTACTGAAAGCTGGTACCGGTGCTGGCCGGCCGGTCCACCTGAATGGTGAACTGCAGGGGCCTGAGCGTCCGGGTGTCCACCCAGAGCCGGTAGAGGACCCGCTCGCCGTCGCCGGGCGGCCTCACCTGCATCACGGCGGGGTCCAGGTCCAGGGCGAGGACCACCGCCTCGCTGTCGCCCATCCGCTCCCGCCGCAAGAGCTCGGCCCCGCGCAGGCCCGCCACCAGCGGTGCGGCCAGATTGTCAGGCTGAAAGGCCACCACGTCCACCGCATCGGCAGTCGGGGCGCGGAGCCAGCCCCCGCTCCGCACCTGCCGTACGTAGAGTTCGCCGTCCACCAGGTAGTATTCGAAGGGCGTGCGCACCGTGCCGGTGCCCACACTGCCGGCCAGGTGCAGCAGCGGCGGGTCGGCCTGGTACTCGCCGGTGAGCTGGGTTTCGGGAAAGAAGCCGTCCGGCGAGCTGCCGGCCAGGGTGGCCGCGAAGTCGTACCGCTCCACGGCCAGCAAGGCCAGGCCGGCGGCCTCGGCCACCTGGGCCGGCGTGAGGTTCCGGGTGCGGTCGCTGAGCGTGCGGAAGCCCCACGCCGCGGCCACGCCCACCAGGACGGTGAGAAGCACGGCCAGAATCCCCCGGACGCGCCGGCGGCGCCGCACCGCTGCCCACTGCGCGGGCGGCAAGGTGGGGTCGAACAGCGGATCACGGCGGGACGAAGGCGACACGGCTGCATCTCCTCTTCATCAAGCAGGGCCTCTCCCGCGCACCGGGAGAGGCCCGCTGGTTCTGCTAGCGGCCACCCAGGGCATCCTTCATCCGATCGAAGAATCCCTTCTCCTTGTGGTCGGACATGCCCGCCACCCGCTCGCCCCGCAGGGCGGCCAGCTGCATGAGCAGCTCCCGCTCCCGCTCGGAGAGGCGGCTGGGCGTCTTCACCTTGAGCACCACGTGCAGGTCGCCCCGGCCCGGGGCCCGCAGGTGCTTGGTGCCTCTGCCCTTGAGGCGGATCGTGTCGCCCGGCTGGGTACCTTCCGGCACCCGCACCATCTCGGGTCCGTCCAGCGTCTGCACCTCGATCTCGGTGCCCAGGGCCGCCTGAATGAAGGAAATCTCCACCTCGCTGTAGAGGTCGTCGCCCTCGCGGCGGAAGCGCCGGTCGGGCCGGACGCGCATCACGATGAACAGGTCGCCGGGCGGGCCGCCCCGCTCGCCGGCCTCGCCGTAACCGGCCATGCGCAGGCGCGTGCCCGTCTCCACGCCGCCCGGCACCTTCACCTCCACCCGCTGGTACTTCTGCACGCGGCCGCGGCCGCGGCAGGTGGGGCAGGGCGACTCGATGATCTTCCCCTCACCCCGGCAGCGGTCGCAGGTGCTCACGTTGACGAACCGGCCGAACACGGTGTTCTGCGTGATCTGAATCTGGCCGGTGCCCTTGCACTTGGGGCAGGTGACGGGCTGCGTGCCCGGCCGGGCACCGGAGCCGTGGCAGGTGTCGCAGTCCTCGGTGCGCGGCACCCGCAGCTCCTTCACGCAGCCGAAGGCCGCCTCCTCGAGGGTGAGCTCCAGGTCGTATTCCAAATCGGCGCCGCGGACGGGTCCGCGGGACGAGCGAGACCGCCCGCCGCCGAAGAACATCTCGAAGATGTCGCCGAAGCCCCCGAAGTCCTGCCCGAAGCCACCAAACCCTTCAAAGGGGTTGCCCCCCATGCCGCCCATCTGCTCCGCGGCATGGCCGAACTGGTCGTACCGGGCCCGCTTCTCGGGATCGGAGAGGACCTGATAGGCCTCGTTGATCTCCTTGAACTTCTCGGCCGCGTCCGGGTCGTCCTTGTTGGCGTCCGGGTGGTACTTGCGGGCGAGGTTGCGGAAGGCTTTCTTGATCTCAGCCTCGGTGGCGTTCCGGGGAACGCCCAGCACCTCGTAATAGTCACGCTTGGCCAGTCGGCCCACCCCCTACTGCTTAAAAGTTACCACCGGGGCTGCCCTGGGGCAAGCGACAGGAGGGAGGCAGCAAGCGGCCCCCCTCCTGTTGTGCCGTCCAGTCCGGCCTACTTGTCCTCGTCCTTCACCCTGAACTCGGCATCCATGTGCTGGCCGTCGCCGCCGGTCGTGCCACCGGTCGTGCTGCCGCTGGCGCCGCCAGACTGGGTGCCGGTCCCGGCGCTGGCCCCGGCCTTCTCGTAGATGGCGGAAGAGAGCTTGTAAACCGCCTCCGTCAGCTCCTCCGTGGCCTGCTTGACCTTCTGGATGTCGGAGCCCTTCAGGGCCTCCCTGACCGGCTCGATCTTGCTCTTCACCGCGTCGATGAGCGACGGGTCGATGCCCTTGCCCTCCGACTCCTTGATCATCTTCTCTGCATTGTACACTGCCGCGTCGGCATTGTTCCGGATGTCGGCCTCCTCGCGCCGCCGCTTGTCCTCGGCGGCCATCGCCTCGGCCTCCTTGACCGCCCGCTCGATCTCTTCCTTGGACATGGAGGTCTGCGACTGGATGGTGATGTGCTGCTCCCGGCCGGTGCCCAGGTCCTTGGCCGACACGTGCACGATGCCGTTGACGTCGATGTCGAAGGTGACCTCGATCTTGGGCACGCCCCGCGGTGCGGGCGGGATGCCGTCGAGGATGAACCGGCCCAGGGTCTTGTTGTCGGCGGCCATCTCGCGCTCGCCCTGCAGCACGTGAATCTCCACCTGGGTCTGGCCGTCGGCGGCGGTGGAGAAGATCTGGCTCTTCCGGGTCGGGATGGTGGTATTGCGCTCGATCAGCTTGGTGAACACGCCGCCGAGGGTCTCAATCCCCAGCGAGAGCGGGGTGACGTCCAGCAGCAGGACGTCCTTCACGTCGCCCTTGATGACGGCGGCCTGGATGGCGGCGCCCATCGCGACGACCTCGTCGGGGTTGATGCCCTTGTACGGCTCCTTGCCGAAGAACCGGCGCACGGCCTCCTGCACCGCGGGGATCCGGGTCGAGCCGCCCACCAGCAGCACCTTGTCGATGTCCTTGGGCTCGACACCCGCGTCCCTCAGGGCCTGGCGGGTGGGCCCCATGGTGGCCTCCACCAGGTCGGCCGTCAGTTCCTCGAACTTGGCCCGGGTGAGGGTCTCATCCAGGTGGACCGGACCCTCGCTGGTCATGGTGATGAAGGGCAGGTTGATGTTGGTGGTGGTCACGGAAGAGAGCTCAATCTTCGCCTTCTCGGCGGCCTCACGCAGCCGCTGCAGGGCCTGCCGGTCCTTGCGCAGGTCGATGCCGTGCTCCCGCTGGAAGCGGTCGGCGATGTAGTCCACGATGCGCTGGTCGAAGTCGTCGCCGCCCAGCTTGTTGTTGCCGGCGGTGGCAATCACCTGGAAGGTGCCGCCGCCCAGCTCGAGGATCGACACATCGAACGTACCGCCGCCCAGGTCGAAGACCAGAATCCGCTGGTCCTCGCCCTTGTCCAGGCCGTAGGCCAGGGCAGCCGCGGTCGGCTCGTTGATGATGCGCAGGACTTCCAGGCCCGCGATCGTGCCGGCGTCCTTCGTCGCCTGCCGCTGGGAGTCAGTGAAATAGGCCGGCACGGTGATCACGGCCTGCGTGATCTTCTCACCCAGCTTCGCCTCGGCGTCTGCCTTTAGTTTGGACAGGATCATCGCCGAGATCTCCTGCGGGGTGTACGACTTGTCGTCGATGCGCACGCGATAATCGGAACCCATGTGCCGCTTGATCGACATGATGGTGCGGTCGGGGTTCGTGATGGCCTGCCGCTTGGCCACCTTACCGATCAGGCGCTCGCCGGTCTTGCTGAACGCCACCACCGACGGGGTGGTGCGGTCGCCTTCCGCGTTCTCGAGCACAACAGGTTCGTTACCTTCCATTACCGCCACACAAGAGTTGGTGGTGCCCAGGTCGATGCCAATTACCTTGGCCATCTGCCGTAAGCCTCCTTAAGAACAGGTCTGCCCGCTAGCTCAGCTTGTTGACCTTGACCAGGCTCGCCCGAATCACCCGGTCCCCCAGGCGGTAACCCTTCTGGAACTCGGCCAGCACGATGCCGTCTTCCTGCTGCGGATCCTCGTCCGTCATCATGGCCTCGTGCAGGTTCGGGTCGAAAGGCTTCCCCACGGCCTCGATGGGGGTGACCCCCTCCTTGCTCAGGAGGTCGCGGAACGAGCGGGCCGTGAGCTCCACGCCCTGGCGCAGCCGCTCGTCGCCGGGAGTGGGCGGCGTGGCCAGTGCTCTTTCTAGATTGTCGAGCACGGGCAGAAGGTTCAGGAGCAGCCGCTGGTTTGCGTAAACCGCCACTTCCTCCTTCTCCCGCTGCATGCGACGCCGGTAATTCTCAAAGTCAGCGTGCAGCCGAATCAGCCGATCGGTGAGCTCCGCCACCTTCGCCTGCGCCGCCTGGAGTTCCTGCTCAAGCTGCCCGGGCTGTTCCGCCTCGGCCGAGCCGGCGCCTTCCGCCGTCCCCTGCGGGGCCTCAACCGGTTCCGGCGCGGACTCAGCCGCTTCCAGCCCGTCGGGCGGAGCCTGCTCTGGTTCCGGCGGCTTCTGGTCCGGAGGGTTGTTCCTGGACTGCTCCTCCATGGATGCCGGTCACCTCTTTTTCCTGTTAGCACTCGACCGGAACGAGTGCTAACGCATTCACAAATGAACATAGCACCGGCCCGTAGCGGTGTCAAGCCCAACGCAGCGCACAAAAAGGCCCGGGGACTCGCTTTCCCCGGGCGCCATGCCTACCGGTGAACCGATGCCTCGCTGAGATAAGCGGCCACGGAGTTGAGCACCGAGACCACCTTGGCGTACTCCATCCGCTTCGGTCCGATCACACCCATCTTGCCGATGGTCTTGTCGCCCAGCCGGTAGGTCACCGTCACGATGGAGCAGTCGGCCAGCTCGCGCAGCCGGATCTCCTCGCCGATCTGAATCTCGACCTTGTCGGTCTCCCGGTCCAGCTGCAACACCTCGGCGACGACATCTTCCTGCTCCAGGAAGGAGAGCAGGCTCTTCAGCTTGTTGACGTCCCGGAACTCCGGCTGGTCCAGCATGTGGGTGGTGCCGCCGAAGTAGAGGCGCCGCCGTTCGCCCGGCTCCATCCGCTCCTCGAGGAAGTAGAGCGCCTGCTCCAGCAGGATGCCGTACTTGGAGAGCTCCCGGTGAAGCGCCTGGAGGGCTCCGCGGGAGAGCGAGTCCACCCGTTGCCCCCGCAGTTGCTCGTTCAGGACCTCAGACACCTGCTGGAACTCCAGCATGGTCACCTCGACGGGCAGCTCCAGCACCTGATTCTCGATCTGACCCGCGTCGGTGATGTAGATCATCAGCGCCCTGTCCCGTCCCAGAGGCACCAGCCGGATTTCCTTGAACACCGCCTTGCCGAACTGCGGTCCCGAGATCACCGCCGTCAGGTGCGTGGTATCGGAGAGAAGGCGCGCCGTCTCGCGCACCAGGACGTCGATCTCGCGAATCTTGCGCTTGAAGGTCTGGCTGATCCGCTCCTGTTCGGCGCGGCTCATCGAGTACTCGGGCATCAGGCAATCGACATAGTAACGGTAGCCGCGGTCCGAGGGAATTCGGCCCGCCGAGGTATGCGGCTGCTCCAGGTAGCCCATGTCCTCGAGATCGGACATCTCGTTGCGGATCGTGGCAGGGCTGACTCCGAGGTTGTACTTGCGCGCAATCGTCCGTGACCCGACCGGCTCCGCGGTAGCGACGTAATCCTCCACAATCGCCTGCAGCACCTTGTTCTTGCGGTCATCAATCACGGGGAGTCACCTCCGCACGGGCCCCAGGTGCCAAAAGGGCATTGACCCATTAGCAGTCAACGCCCGCGAGTGCTAACGCACCTAGCATGAAAATAGCATCAACCCGTAGGAAAGTCAAGGGACGCAAGGCTGCGGCGGCGCCGAGAAGAAGGAGCCGGAGGCACGCCGCCCCGGCTCCATATAGATACGCACTATTCCCATTCAATGGTTCCCGGAGGCTTCGAGGTCACGTCGTACACAACGCGATTCACGTGCGGAACCTCGTTCACGATGCGTCGGGCGACCTGCTCCAGCACTTCCCAGGGGAACCGGTAGAAGTCGGCCGTCATGGCGTCTTCCGAGGTGACCGCCCTGAGGATGATGGGATACGCGTACGTCCGTTCGTCGCCCATCACGCCCACGCTGCGAACATCCGGCAGCACGGCAAAGGCCTGCCAGAGCTCGTCGTAGAGCCCGGCCCTCCGCACCTCCTCCACGAAGATGTGGTCGGCCTCCCGCAGGATCGCCAGCTTCTCCGGGGTGACCTCACCCAGCACCCGGACGCCGAGCCCCGGTCCGGGGAACGGATGGCGGCCGACGATCTCCTCCGGCACGCCGAGGGCCCGCCCGACGGCCCGGACCTCGTCCTTGAACAGCTCCCGGAAGGGCTCGATGAGCTGGAACTGCATGTCCTTCGGCAGCCCGCCCACGTTGTGGTGCGACTTGATCACGCGGGCGGTGTCGGTACCGGACTCGATCACATCGGGGTAGACGGTTCCCTGCACCAGGAAGTCGATCCGCCCCAGCTTGCGGGCCTCATCCTCAAAGACGCGGATGAACTCGTTCCCGATGATCTTGCGCTTCTGCTCGGGATCCGCGACGCCCTTCAGCTTGCTCAGGAAGCGCTCAGAGGCGTCGACGTGCACCAGGTTGATGTGGAAGTGATCGCGGAAGGTGCGCACCACCTGCTCGGGCTCACCCTTGCGCATGAGGCCGTGGTCGACGAACACGCAGGTGAGCTGGTCGCCGACGGCCTGGTGGACCAGCACCGCCGCCACCGAGGAGTCGACGCCGCCCGACAGGGCGCACAGCACCTTGCCGTCGCCCACCCGCTGGCGGATCGCCTCCACCTGATGGGCGATGAAGGACTCGGTGGTCCAGTCCCCCTTGCACCCGGCGATGTTAAAGAGGAAGTTCCGGATGATCTGACGGCCCTGAGGCGTGTGCGCCACCTCCGGATGGAACTGCACGCCGTACAGACGACGCTCGTCATCACCCATCACGGCTGCCGGCGTGTTCTCGGTAGCACCCAGCACCCGGAACCCGGGCGGCATCCGCTTCACCGCGTCGAAGTGGCTCATCCAGACGGGGGTTTCCCGCTCCAGGCCGCTGAGCAGTGGGTGCTCCTCGGCCAGGCGCAGCGTGGCCTTGCCGTACTCCCCGCGCTCCGGCCGTTCCACCTCGCCGCCCAGCTGTAGCGCCATGAGCTGCATGCCGTAGCAGATGCCGAGGATCGGGATGCCCAGCCCGTATACCGCCGGGTCGATGCGAGGAGCACCGGCGGCCAGGACCGAGGCCGGGCCGCCGGAGAAGATAATCCCCTTCACGCCCGCATCCCGGTAACGCTGCGCCGGGGCGCTGGCCGGCCAGATCTCGCAGTAGACGTGCGCCTCCCGCACGCGGCGTGCGATCAGGTGGCCGTACTGCCCCCCGAAATCCACAACCACGATCAGGTCGCTGTGGTAGCTCATTCCGCGTCTCCTTCCGAATCAGGCTCTGCCGTAAATCTCCGGCTTGAGGATGCAGATATCACGCAAGTTGCGGTACTTCTCGCCGAAGTCGAGCCCGTTGCCCACCACGAAGAAGTCCGGCACCTCGAAGCCGCAGTAGTCAACGGTGACCGGAACCTTCCGGCGGGAGGGCTTGTCCAGCAGGGCCGCCACCTTCAGCGATGCCGGGCCGCGCTGGGACAGGTACTCCTTCAGGAACTTGATGGTAAGGCCCGTATCCACGATGTCCTCCACAATGAGGACGTGCCGGCCTTCCAGCGTGTAGTCCAGGTCCAGCAGCACGCGGTGGACGCCGGTGGACTTGGTGGCTGCACCGTAGGACGAGATGCGCATGAAGTCGAGTTCGGCCGGGATGGTGATGGCGCGGAAGAGGTCGGAACAGAAGAGGGCGGCCCCTTTCAGGATGCCCACCACCACCAGGTCCTTACCTGCGAAGTCCCTTGAGATCTGTGCGCCCAGTTCCGCGACCTTGGCCTTGATCTCCGCTTCCGTAATGAGCACGCGTTCGATATCCTGCTGCATCGTCGCGGTCTCCTCTCCTGCCCTGGATTCGCCTGTATTGGGAACAGTCTACCCGTCCTGTAGAGACACGTCAAGGTCACTATACCCCCACATGTCAAAGGCCGTACATGGCCATACAAAAAGGGTTCGCCGCACGCGGCGGCGAACCATCGGGCGACGATATCGCATCTCTTTCACGCCAGACCGGTCTGAAGCATCTGCCGGCGACCGAAGAGCCTTCCGGACTCGTAGTCGGCCCAGAAGGCCATGAGGCCGTCGGCGATCACCTCCGCCATGCCCACGGTCTGGTCGAGGCCGGCGAACCAGATCATGAAGGGGAAGTTGGCCATTCCGCCCATGATGTGCACCTGGCCCACCTGGGGCAAGTTCTTCCCCATTGCGGCGCCGGGGCGCAGGGGGCCGGGGGTCAGCGTAAGGCGGCCGGGCCGGCCCACCGCCGCGTCCACGGCAATGAGGTACGGCAGCTTCTCCCGTCGGAGCGCCCGGGCTCGCGCCTCGGACAGCCGCCCCCGCAGGTTGGTCGCGTGAACCGGGTTCTCGAGGTCGCCCACGTACTCCCCGGTGAAGCCCTTGCGCTTGAGGAACCAGCCGGTGAACGGCCCCAGGGAGTCGCCGGTGGAGCTGGTTGCCCCCACCAGGAAGAAGACAGGGAAATACCGCTCCGCCTGCGCGTGCGCCCGGAACTGGTCGCCCAGCGCCCTGGCGAGCTGCCGAACGGCCGTCGGGTCCTGAAAGTGCACGTCGACCACCGGTGATCGTGCGCCATCGCGGGACACCGGGCACTCCTCCTTTGTTTCGGTAATTCTGACTATAACAGGAGTTACCCGGCCTGTCAATCATTGGATGCAGGTGATCAAGATGGATTTCCCCCTGCGCGTGCTTCAGCCGTTCCTTGGCGCCCGCATCATCAAGACCGGCGTGGCGGTGTTCCTGACGCTGGCCCTGCTGCACTGGTTTGGCTCGGCCTACGCCACCTTCGGCGCCGTGGCCGCCGTGCTCGCCGTGCAGCCCACCCTCAGCCAGGCCCACGAGGTGTTCCGGGAGCAGCTCCTGGGCAACGCCGTGGCCGGCCTCGTGGCCACCCTCCTGGGCCTGTGGCTCCCCGTGAATCCGCTCACCATGGCCCTGGCCTCGGTCCTCGTCCTGGGGCTGCTGGTGCGGCTGCGGCTCCCGGACGCGGCGGGCCTGGCCGTGGTGGTCGTCCTCTTCGTGATGGACCGGCCGGAGCAGGACTTCCTCGCCTACACCCTCGCGCGCATGGGCGTCATCGCGGCCGGCATGGCGGTGGGATACGTGGTCAACCGGCTCATCCACCCGCCGGACGCGCTGGGGCGGGCCAAGGCGGAGATCGCCGCCGGCAACGGGAAGGTCGAACGCTTCCTGGAACGCCTGGTGCGAAGCCTCGGAAGCCCGCAGGACTATACCAAGGAGGAAATCAAGGCCGACGCGGTCGCGGCGCAGGCGCACCTTTCAGCCGCCCGCTCCACGCTGGACCTGGACACGCGGGAGGTCCGTCAGCCGCGCGCGGCGTTGCTCAAGCAGGCGAACAACTCGCTGTTCGTATTTGTGGAGGCGATCACGGACATTCACAAGCTCATCCTGGAGGCCGGCGGCCTGCCCCACGGGCCGGAGCGGGAACTGCTGACGGCGGTCCTGCGCGCCCTGCAGGCCTACCGGGCGTCGGTCATGGACCGGGTGCTGAACGAGGGTCCCGGCGATCCCGACGCCGCCCGCAGGTACCAGGAGGCCCTTGCGGCCTTCAGCCGCAGGGTGGAAGGGCTGATCGACCACCGCGACCGGCGGGAGTTCGGCCTCCAGCTGCACCTGGTGCTGGCCGAGATTCGTCATATGGGGTGGCGAATAGACGCGCTGGCCCGCCTCTGCGAACAGGCGTGACGGCAGGCGCCGCCTCCCGCGGCCCTGCCGTCTCCTCTCGCCCGCCCGGCTATTGCACCAGGCCGTAGCCGGGATAGTATCCGTAAGGGATGCCCATCATGCCGGGCGGGTACTGCTTGGCGAAACCGCCGCCGGGGGTCATTCCCCACACGGGAGGCTTGCCGAAGCCGCCCTTATCGTAGGTCGTGTCGCCCTTGCCAAAGGGCTTTCCGAAAGGCATGCCACCCTTGCCGAAGGGCATGCCGGGCTTGCCCCAGGGCATCATGCCCATGCCGAAGGGCATGCCACCCTTGCCGTAGGGCGTGTCACCCTGGTCGTAAGCCTCGCCGCCCATGCCGTACGGCATGCCAGGCTTGCCCCAGGGCATCCCGCCCATCATGCCGGGCTTACCCCAGGGCATTCCGCCCATCATCCCGGGCTTACCCCAGGGCATTCCGCCCATCATCCCGGGCTTACCCCAAGGCATTCCGCCCATCATCCCGGGCATGCCCATCTGGCCCCAGGGCATGGCCTCCTGGGTCATGCCGTCCATGCCGCGCTGCATTTCGCTGCGGTCGTCGGACGTGCCGCCCATGCCAGATGGCATGCCGCTCCTGTCGCGGGACGTGCCGCCCGCACCGTCTGAACGGGATCCCCCGCCCGCTCCGGGAGAAGAGGGGAATCCTACGGGCCCGTAAAACATCCACTTCACCCCCGTTTCCCAGCGTATGTGCCTGCCGCACGAACCGTGTCGCACAGGTGGCCTGCTGCGGGGGGCGAAGATTTGTGCAATGGTACTACTGAAGGGGTTGTTTGCGCGCATGGCCGCCGTCACACGCGATTTCACCGTTGCCACCTTCGTGGTCCACCAGGGCCGGGTGCTCCTGCTGTGGCACAGGAAGCTCGGCATGTGGCTGCCCCCGGGCGGGCACATCGAACCCAACGAGCTGCCCGACGAGGCCGCCGTGCGGGAGGTCCGGGAGGAGACCGGGATCACGGTCGTCCTCACCTCACCGCCGTCCCTGCCGCCCATTCCCGGCCCGCGCCAGCTCGCCCGCCCCGAGGGCGTCCAGCTCGAGCGCATCGGGCCGGACCACGAGCACATCGACCTGATCTACTTCGCACGCCCCGCTGACCCGACTGCGGTCAGCCCCGTCGCCAATCACGAGGTGGAGCATGTGGGCTGGTTCGGCCCCGCGGAGCTGGACCAGATCCCGCTGACGGCCGAGGTGCGGGCCTGGGTCGACCGGGCTCTCGCCGCGGCCGCGGAACGGGGGTGAACGCCGGTGCGCCGCGTGATCGCCTTGTTGGGGGTGCTCGCGCTCCTGGTTGCCGGGTGCGGCGCCGAGCTCTCGCAGGAAGAAGCCGCTGCCGCCGACGCAGAGCGGTTCCTCGCCGCACTCGCTGCCGGTGACTTCACGCTGGTCTGGAACGCGCTCACCGGGGAGGCGCGGGAACGCATGGGGAGCGACGCCGTGAGCGCCTACCTGGAGCAGACCCAGGTGACCTACAAAGAGGTGGCCCAGGCTGTGGAGGCGGAGCCCGGGGTGATGCGGGTCCGCGTGAACGGGCTGGTGCTTACCGACCCGGGGCGCACCGTGGAGTGGCCTGAAGCCTGGCTGACGCTCCGCCGGGAGGGCGAGCGCTGGGCGGTCGCGTGGGCCGAGCCGCTCTTTGACCTCGCCCTGAACGCCTACCACAACACCGAGTACACCCGGGCGCTGGCGCTGGCGCAGGCCATCGTCGCCATCGACCCCTACCACTACCGCGGCCACCTGGAGCTGCACTACGCCTACCGCGGCCTCGGGCGGCTCCGGCAGGCCGAGCACGCGCTGAGAACGGCCGAGGAGCGTACGACCGCACCGCAACGGGCTGACGTGGCGGCGGCCTGGGCCCGGTTCAAGCTCAGCCTGGGCGATGCGGAAGAGGCCCTGAACTACGCACAGCGGGCGCTGGTGCTCGCGCGGCCGTACTCCCCGGGAACGTACTCCCCCGCCTGGCGGGCGGAGACCCTGGTACTGGCCGGCCAGGCGGCTCTTGCGCTGGGCGACGCAGAGACGGCCGCCGCCCTGGCGGAGGAGGCGGCAGAGGCAGACCCCGAGAGCCCCGCCCTGGCGATGTTCCTGCTCGAGCTGCCGGCTCTGCCCGCACAATAACGCAACGGACGAGGTGAGGGCTCAGTGGAGACTCCGATGCAGGCCTGCGGCGTGATCCTGGCCGGCGGGCGCTCGACCCGCATGGGTCGCAACAAGGCGCTGCTCGAACTCGAAGGGGAGCCCCTGATCAGCCGCCTGGCCCGGCGGTTCAGCTGCTGGTTCGCACAGGTGGTGGTCGTCACCAACACCCCGGCGGATTTCGCCTTCCTGGGGCTGCAGACGGTGAGCGACCGGATTCCGGGCCTCGGGCCGCTCGGCGGGCTGGAGGCCGGGCTGCAGGCCAGCCGCTTCGAGTACGCCTTCTTCTGCGCCGTGGACATGCCTTTCGTCGACGAGTCCCTCGTCCGCTACATGGTGGGGGAGGCCCCCGGTCACGATATCGTCGTGCCACGAGTGGCCGGAGAGTTCGAGCCGATGCACGCCGTGTACGGCAAGGGCTGCCTGCCCGTCATCACCCGGAACCTGGACGCGCGGCGGCTGCGGCCCATCGCGATCTTCACCGACCTGCGCGTCCGGGTCATCGACGACGCCGAACTGCGCCGCTTCGGCGACCCCGAGCGGCTCTTCTTCAACTGCAACACCCCCGACGACTGGGAACAGGCCCGCCGCCGGGTGAGGCAAGAAGGCGATTCATAATGAAGAAGAACTCGCGTTCCCTGCTCATCTCGATGCTCTCCCTGGGGCTGCTCGCCTGCGCCTCGCTGCTCCTGCCCGTCTCCTTCCCCGGCCGGAGCCAGCCGCTGCCGCCGCCGCTCTCCTCGTTTGCCATCGCGGCGATCATCGCCCTGCTGGTCTGGCTGGCACAGCCGTGGCGTGTGGCCATCCGGGGAGCCCGCGGCGACATCTCGGTCTCCATGGCCATCGATGTGGCGGCCATGCTGCTCTACCACCCGTTCATCGCGGGGCTGGGCTCGGCCGTGGGCACCGCCGCCTACCACCTGTTCGGCATGCCGCTCGTGCGGGCAACCCGCCCGAAAGAGAACCGCCTGGCCCGGGCTTTCGTCCGCGGCGTCGTCACCTTCGCCGCCGTGGCCCTGGGCGGTTGGGCGGCGGGAATGCTCCGGCCGGCGGCCGGGGCGATCGTCTTCAGCCAGGACTGGCTCGCCATCGTCGTGGGCATCTCGATCCGGCTCCTCATCCGCATCGTCTTCTACCCCCTCGGCATGGCGGCGCTGCGACGGGACCCCGTGGGGGAGTACCTGCGGAAAGAGTGGGAGCGCCTGCCCCTGGTGCCGTACCTGATGATCACCACCCTGGGCGGTACCGCGGCCCTCATCTTCCAGTACCAGCCGCCTGCCATCGTGCTGCTCTTCGGCCCGCTGGCGGCGACGTGGGCGCTCTCCCAGGAGTTCCACCGGCTGAACGAACTGCTGGCCACGCTGGAAGACAAGGTACAGGACCGCACGGCCCGTCTGGCCGAGACGGTGACCGCGCTGGAGCGGCGACTGGCGGAGTCAGAGGCGCTCCACGCGGTGGACGAGGCGATCAGCACGGCCATCCACCCCGACGAGGTCCTGGCGGTCATCGCCCGGGAGTCCGTGCGGGTGACGGGCGGGTCGTCGGCCCTGGTGACCCTGCTCACGGCCGACGGCCGCCAGTTCGTGCGGGCGACCAGCGGCGAGGGCATGGAGCGGTACATCGGGCTGGAGCTGCCGATGCAGGGCAACCTGACCAGCCTCGTGCTGCAGACCGGACAGCCCCACGTCTCCCGCGACCCGGAGAACGATCCGCGCCTCAATCAGGACCTGGTGCGGTCCGGCCACTGGCGGGACGTGATCGAGGCGCCGATCCGCACCAAGGACCGGACGCTGGGCGTGCTGGTGGTGGCCAGCCAGCAGCCCGGACGGTTCGACGAGCAGCACATGCGCCTGCTTACGCTGCTGGCCAACCAGGCCGGCCGCCTCATCGAGAACTCCGAGCTGCACGCCAAGGCGCGGGAGGTGGCGGTGCTGGAGGAGCGGAACCGGCTGGCCCGGGAGCTGCACGACTCCGTCACCCAGATGCTCTTCGGCCTCACGCTGAACCTGGAGTCCGCCGCCAGCCTGCTGCAACGGAAGCCGGAGAAGGCGGCCGCGCTGGTGAGCCGCTCGCAGGAGATGGCGGCGGAGGCCCTGGCCGAGATGCGTTCGCTGATCTTCGAGCTGAGGCCGGCCGCGCTCCAGGAGAAGGGCCTGGCGATGGCGCTCAGCAATCACATCAACCTCTTCCGCCGCCGGCAGGGCATCGACGTCTCGCTGGCCCTGGAGGGCGATGAACGGCTGACGCCGGAGGTCGAGTTCGCCCTCTACCGGGTGGCGCAGGAGGCGCTGAACAACGTGGCGAAGCATGCCCGGGCGCAACACGTGCGGGTGCGGCTCAAGCTGCAGCCGGACGAAGCGTTCCTGGAAGTCTGCGATGACGGCATCGGATTTGACCCGACCGCTGGCGTGCCCGCCGGTTCATTCGGTATGATCGGAATGAGAGAGCGCGTGAGCGAAGTGGGGGGCTCCCTGGAAGTCGAGTCGCGGCCAGGCCAGGGAACGTGCATCCGGGCCCGAATTCCTGTAGCCTCCGGAGGTGAGACCGGTTGAACCCTGTACGGATACTGATCTGCGATGACCACTTCATGGTGCGGCAGGGGCTGCGGACCTATTTCGAGCTGCAGGATGACTTCGAGGTGGTCGGCGAGGCGGCGGACGGCCAGCAGGCGGTAAAGCTCACCAAGGAGCTGAAGCCCGACGTCGTACTGATGGATCTGATGATGCCTGAGTTGGATGGGCTGAGCGCACTGCGGGCCCTCAAGGGGACCGGCGCCCGTGTGATCATGCTCACCTCGTTCCTGGATCTGGACAAGGCGATGGCCTGTATCGAGGAGGGCGCGCTGGGCTTCCTTACCAAGGACATTGAGCCGGCCGACCTGGTAGACGCCATCCGGGCGGTCCACCGGGGCGAACCCCGGCTGCACCCCGAGGTGATGAAGCGGCTGATGGTGCGCACGACGCAGCCGCAGCAGGCCCGCCGCCGGGAGCTACTCACCCCGCGGGAGCTGGACGTGCTGAAGTGCCTGGCCCACGGCATGACCAACCGGGAGATCGCCGAGAAGCTGGTCATCAGCGAGACCACGGTGAAGACCCACATCTCGTCGATCCTGAGCAAGCTGCAGCTGGCCGACCGGACGCAGGCGGCCCTGTGGGCGGTGCGGGAGCACCTGGTGGACGAATGACCCTCATCCGCGGGGAGGAGGTCCGACTCCTCCCGGCGTGGGCAGCAAAATCCCGCCCGGGGAAGGATGTCACACAGGGGGGCAGGGGGTATGCTGTGAGTGTGGTCAGTCGAGATCCCCTTCCCCCATGTGAGAAGAAACAGGACGCCTTGCGGGAGGCGTCCTGTTTCTTTTAAGTGGGGGGGGGGGGGGGGGCCCCCGCCCCCCCCCCCCCCCCCGCCC
>NZ_JBFNEH010000022.1:0-53258 GCF_040797425.1 Symbiobacterium sp.
GTGCTAAACTAACCTGTGCTGTACAGGCGCCTGTAGCTCAGGGGATAGAGCAACCGCCTTCTAAGCGGTTGGCCGCAGGTTCGAATCCTGCCAGGCGCACCACGGTTTTTTCGCTTGCAGGTTGGTCACACACGCTGACCGTAGCTCAGCTGGTTAGAGCGCCAGATTGTGGCTCTGGAGGTCACCGGTTCGAATCCGGTCGGTCAGCCCATACACTGGGGCGTAGCCAAGTTGGTAAGGCACGGGACTTTGACTCCCGGATTCGTAGGTTCGAGTCCTGCCGCCCCAGCCATAGCGGGAGGCTCCCGCCCTGGCGGGGGTCTTGCCCTGTCGGGCCATTAGCTCAGTGGCAGAGCACCCGCCTTTTAAGCGGGGTGTCGTTGGTTCGAATCCAACATGGCCCACCAAATCGCACCCTCCGCACCCGGCGGAGGGTGCGACTTCATTGTCGGGTACAGGTGTGATCCCATCACCTTGCTGCCGGCTGAAAAACTGTACGGCCCTGCAGCTGGCCCGGTCAGACGGAGACTGAGGAGACGCAGCGGATGTCCCCAAGCAGCCGCTTCAGGGCGGCCCTTCGATGCCACATGGTGAATAGAGCGTGCCATCGCCTGCACACCCTATGTGCGAGCAAAGGAGCGGTGGCGACGTGTTCATTGCGAGACTACTGGTGATCATCGGCGCCCTCAACTGGGGCCTGATCGGACTCTTCGGGTTCGACCTGGTTGCCTTTCTGTTCGGCGGCCAGATGTCGGTGGTATCCCGGATTGTCTACACGGCCGTGGGGATCGCCGGCGCCGTGCTCATCGGCGACCTGGTCGCGACCCGCCAGCGGACGTGACCCAACCGGGCTGCGCGCACCTCCGGTTCTCACCGGAGGTGCGCCTTGTCTTTGCTCACGGTACCGCCGCCCCTGTCGCTCCTCCCGCAGGCGCAGCGTTCCCGGGACCGGCCCCGGTGGCAGGGCAACGCCGAAAGAGAGAGAATTATATCAGTAATTCAACGCGCTTCGGGGAGGACAGCCCGCATGTCCGGTGGTCGTGCGCAGGTGATGGTTGTTGGAACCTATCACATGGACAACCCCAACCTTGACTACGTGAAAAGCAACTATAAGGACGTTTTGGATGAGAGGGTGCAGGAACAGATCCGGGACGTGGTGGCGCGGCTCTTGCGCTACCGGCCCACGCACGTGGCGGTGGAGGTCGAGCCCGGTCGGGTACAGGCGTTGCAGGCGCGCTACGAGGCGTACCGCGCCGGCCGCCTGGAACTGGGCCGCAACGAGATCGACCAGCTGGGCTTTCGCCTGGCCGAACGAATGGGCCACTCTCGCATCTACGGGATCGACTACAGCCTTGACCTGGACTTCGAGGCCGTTCTGTCAACGGCAGCCAGGCAGGGCATGACCCGATTTCTGGCCTCGTTCGAGCGCCTCACCGGCGAGGTGCGGGAGGCACAGGAGAGGGCGGAGTTGGAGGGAGGGGTTCTGGGGCTGCTCCGTTACCTCAACTCCGCCGATCACGACGCCCTGCACGGGGTGTACATGCAGATCGCCGCCGTGGGGGCGGGCGAGTCCTACGTGGGCGCACAGCTGGTTGCGGATTGGTACAGGCGGAACCTGTTCATGTTCAGCCATATCGCGGGCCTGCCCCAGCGCGACTCGGACCGGGTCCTGGTGCTGGTCGGTGCGGGTCACCGGCCGCTGCTCCGGCAGTTCATCATGCACTCGCCCGACCTGGAGTACGTGGACCCGCTTCCGTACCTGAGTTAGGGGGCCCGGAACCGCACCCGTGCCCGGGCCTGGCTTGCCGGTGACTGCCGGCCGGCGACAAGACCGCGAACAGCATGCAAATGGGCTGCAGGGATCGAACCCTGCAGCCCTTGTCTCTCCACGTGGTGCGAGAGAGGGGACTTGAACCCCTACGCCTTGCGGCACAAGATCCTAAGTCTTGCGCGTCTGCCAGTTCCGCCACTCTCGCAGGAAACAGACCGCAACTGTAATGTTACTGCACGGTCCGCAGCCCTGTAAAGGCCCACCCATGAGTAGTGCGAGTGGTGGAGACTGGCATGGCGTGGCGGCGGGATGGCGCAAGCTGCGCGGGCGACGCGGCTCACGGGTTAGATCGTCGCGTCCTTGTCCAGAATGGGCAACTGGGGCTTCAGGACGTCAGGATACTTGATGCCGGCGCCAGTGTTCAGCAGCACCACCCGGTCTTCGGGCTGCAGCCAGCCCTGCCGGCGGAGGATGCGGGCGGCGCCCACCAGCGATGCGCCCTCGGGGCAGATGAAGAGGCCTTCGCAACGGCTGATCTGCCGCAGGCCCCAGAGGGTGTCCTCGTCGGGAACGGCGACGCAGGTGCCGCCGGTCGCCCGGACGGCCTCCAGCACGAGGAAGTCGCCCAGCGCCTTGGGCACGCGGATGCCCTGGGCCACGGTGTGCGCGTCCTCCCACTTCTCCGAGACGTCTTTGCCCTCCTGATAGGCCTTGACGATCGGGGCGCACCCGGCCGCCTGGACGGCCACCAGGCGCGGCATCTTCACGTTCTCCGGCAGCCAGCCCATCTGGACCATCTCGCGGATGGCCTTGTAGATGCCGATGATGCCGACGCCGCCGCCGGTGGGATACAGGATCACGTCCGGCAGCGTCCAGCCCAGCTGCTCGGCGATCTCGTAGCCCATGGTCTTCTTGCCCTCGATGCGGTACGGCTCCTTGAGGGTGGCGGCCTCGAACCAGCCGTGGGCCCCGGCCGACCGGGCGATGATCGCGCCGGCGTCGGTGATCTGGCCGCGCACCATGTACGCGTCGGCGCCCACTGCGGCGGCTTCCAGTACGCTCATGGCCGGGGCGTCGACCGGCATGATGAGGGTGACCTCGACCCCGGCGCGGGCGCCGTAGGCGGCCCAGGCGCCGCCGGCGTTGCCGTTGGTCGGCATGGCGACCTTCCGGATGCCCAGCTCCTTCGCCCGGCTCATCCCGACGGCGGCGCCGCGCGCCTTGAAGGTGCCGGTGGGGTTCACCCCCTCGTCCTTCAGCATCAGGTTCGGCAGGCCCAGGGCCTCGCCCAGCCGGGGTACGGGAAGCAGCGGCGTCATGCCCTCGCCCAGGGTGACGATGTTCTCCGCGCTTCGGACGGGAAGGACTTCCCGGTAGCGCCACAGGCTGGAGACCCGGCCTGTGAGATTCTCGGGACGCACCGCAGCTCCGGCATTCTTCAGGTCGTAGCGGACCAGCAGGGGCCCCCCGCACTCGCAGAGGTTGATCACCTGGTCCGGATCGTAGGTCTTGTGGCAGCGGGAGCATTCCAGGTGCGTCATGTACGTCATGCCACTCGCCTCCAGTTTGGTGATTGGGCAGCTTTTCGCCCCTCATGCACACGCCTGTCTTCGCCGTCTGCCGTTTCCATACCTATGAACCTGAACGAATACCCACGGCGGTGCGACCTTCGCGTCGCCCCACCGAGTGGACCGGAGCGGCGGCAAGATCGCGGTCTGATGCGTCTGCACGACAGTTTTCGCCGCAAGCGACGCGGAGCCGGGCCAGAGGCGCACCGTCGCCCCGGCCGGAGGCGGTGGTGCAGCTCGTCCACCGGTTCCCGCCGGCCCGCGCGAGGACCTGCCGAACCTCGTCGCGGCCTGGGTGCGTCTTATAGTAGGCAGACGAGGTTCGTTGTCCCTGCGGCGGGCGCATGGTATAATAACCAAGTTGCAACCGTGCAACCTGACTGAAGACGAAGTATGTGGCCGACGGGGCCACGTACTGGATAATCGAGGGGGAAACCAGATGAAGGCGACCTGGGACAAGTTAGAAAACAACTGGATGCAGTTTGAAGTCGAGGTGGATGCCTCCGAATTCTCCAAGTCGATCGAGGCTGCGTTCAGGAAGCTGAACCAGCAGGTCACCATCCCCGGCTTCCGCCGTGGGAAGGCGCCACGGTTCATCTTCGAGCGCATGTACGGCAAGGAGGCGCTTGTCCAGGAAGCGGTCGAGCGGCTTCTCCCCCGGGCGTACAGCGAGGCGGTGGAGCAGGGGCAGATCGAGCCGATTGACCAGCCGGAGATCGAGGTGGTCCAGGCCGAGGAGGGCCAGCCCTTCATCTTCAGGGGGAAGGTGCAGGTCACCCCGGAGGTCACCCTGGGCCGGCTCTCAGGCTTCGGCATTGAGAAAACCGTGCCCGCAGTCACCGACGAGCAGGTAGAGGAGCAGATCAACGCCCTGCGGGAGCGCCTGGCCACCCTCGTTACCGATGAGGCCGGCGAGGTGGTTCAGGGCAGCTTCGCCGTCATCGACTTCGAGGGCTTCGTGGACGGCGAGCCCCTGGAGGGCGGCAAGGGCGAGGGCTATACCCTCGAGGTGGGCTCGAAGACGTTCATCCCCGGTTTCGAGGAGGGGCTGCTGGGGGCGAAGGTCGGCGAGACCCGCGAGGTGAACGTCACCTTCCCGGAGGACTACCGGCCGGAGCATCTGGCCGGCAAGCCGGCCGTCTTCAAGGTGACGGTGCACGAGGTCAAGAAGAAGGAACTGCCCGAGGTAAACGACGAGTTCGCCCAGCAGGTGAGCCCGTTCAAGACCGTGGAGGAACTTCGGGCTGACATCAAGAATCGTCTCACTGAGGCAGCGGAGGCCAGCGCGGAACAGGAGTTCCGGCAGCAGATCGTGGATGCCGTCACCGACGAAGCGGCGGTGGATGTGCCCGACGTGCTCGTGCACGACAAGATCCACGAGATGATCCGGGACTTCGAGATCCAGCTGGCGCAGCAGGGCTTCACGCTGGAGCAGTGGCATGCAGTGACGGGCAAGTCCCACGAAGACCTGCACACCGAGCTCCGGCCCCGGGCGGAGCGGTCCGTGAAGACCGCCCTCGTGCTGGCGGCCGTGGCGAAGAAGGAAGGGCTGACGGTCGCCGACGCCGAGATCGAGGCCGAGTTCGACCGGCTGCTGGCCCTCTACCCGAACCAGAAGGCCGAGGTGCAGAAGCTCCGCCGGAACGAGGCATACCGGGCCCGCGTGCGTGAGGACCTGCTGACCCAGAAGGCCATCGACCACCTGGTAGCGCTTAACACCGCTGCCTGATCCGGCCAGTTCCGGTATAGATGGTGGGTAGAGGAGGTCAGACTATGAGCTACCTGATTCCGTACGTGATCGAGCAGACCAATCGCGGCGAGCGGGCCTACGACATCTACAGCCGTCTGCTGAAGGATCGCATCATCTTCCTGGGTACGCCGATCGACGATCAGGTGGCCAACGTCGTGATCGCCCAGCTCCTCTTCCTGGAAAGCGACGATCCCGACAAGGACATCAACCTGTACATCAATTCGCCCGGCGGCTCGGTCAGCGCGGGCATGGGCATCTACGATGCAATGCAGCACATCAAGTCGCCGGTGAATACGACTGTCGTGGGGATGGCGGCATCCATGGGCGCACTGCTCCTGGCGGCCGGCACGGGGAAGCGTTACGCTCTGCCCAACGCCCGGGTGATGATCCATCAGCCTCACCTGGAAGGTGTGGGCGGACAGGTTACCGACATCGAGATTACCGCTCGGGAGGCTATCAAGACCAAGCAGATGATGGCCGAGATCCTCGCCTAGCACACGGGCCAGTCGGTGGAACGCATTCTGGCGGACACCGAGCGCGACCGGTGGATGTCGGCGCAGGAGGCGAAGGCCTACGGCCTGGTCGATGAGGTGCTACACCCCAGGGATAAGGCGAGCCGCTCCGCACGCTAACGAAAAGGGGTGGGGTAATGTTCAAGTTCACCGGTGAGGACAAGGGCCAGCTCAAGTGCTCGTTCTGCGGCAAGTTCCAGGACCAGGTGAAGCGGCTTGTCGCAGGGCCGGGTGTCTATATCTGCGACGAGTGCATTGAGCTCTGCAACGAGATCATCGAGGAAGAGCTCAGCGAAGAAGTCGATTTCGAACTCAAGGACGTTCCAAAGCCGGCCGAGATCAAAGCGATTCTCGACGAGTACGTCATCGGGCAGGAGCGCGCGAAGCGGACGCTGGCGGTTGCAGTGTACAACCACTACAAGCGCATCAACCTGGGGAACAAGCTGGACGACGTGGAACTGCAGAAGTCCAACATCGTCATGCTCGGCCCCACGGGCTCCGGCAAGACGCTGCTTGCGCAGACCCTGGCCAAGATCCTGAACGTGCCCTTCGCCATCGCCGATGCGACGTCACTCACCGAGGCAGGCTATGTGGGTGAGGATGTGGAGAACATCCTGCTCAAGCTGATCCAGGCCGCCGACTACGACATCGAGAAGGCCGAGCGGGGCATCGTCTATATCGACGAGGTCGACAAGATTGCCCGCAAGTCGGAGAACCCGTCGATCACCCGTGATGTGTCCGGCGAGGGTGTACAGCAGGCGCTGCTCAAGATCCTGGAGGGCACGATCGCCTCGGTGCCACCCCAGGGTGGCCGGAAGCACCCGCACCAGGAGTTCATCCAGATCAACACCACCAACATCCTCTTCATCTGCGGCGGCGCCTTCGAGGGCATCGAGAAGATCATCGCCAACCGCATCGGCAAGCGGGGCATGGGCTTCGGCGCCGATATCCGCTCCAAGAAAGAGGAGAACGTCGGCGAACTGCTGAAGCAGATTCTGCCCGAAGACCTCCTCAAGTTCGGGCTGATTCCGGAGTTCGTCGGCCGGCTGCCGGTTATCGTCACGCTGGATGCTCTGGACGAGGACGCACTGGTGCGCATCCTCCTCGAGCCGAAGAACGCCCTGGTCAAGCAGTATCAGAAGCTGCTGGCGATGGACAACATCGAGCTCGAGTTCAAGGAAGACGCCGTGCGGGCGATCGCCAAGGAGGCGCTGCGCCGGAACACCGGCGCCCGCGGCCTGAGGGCGATCATCGAGGACATCATGATGGACGTGATGTACGAGGTGCCCTCCCGCACCGACGTCACGAAGTGCATCATCACCAAGGACGTGGTGCTGAAGAAGGAGGAACCGCTCCTCGTCACCACCACCGAAGGCAAGGCGCGGCGCACGAAGAAGGAAGAGTCCGCCTGACGTTCAGCAAGACAGCGCCCCGGCGGTTGCACGGCCGGGGCGCTTTGCTGTCTGCCGCCCGGGGAGAATCCCCATGCCTGTCGCTCACCTCCTTCAAGTGCGGAACGTTCATCCAGCATTCTGACCCGCCGGCGGGCGGAATACTAGCCAGAGCAGCGGCAGCGCGCTGCGGCGAGATGCGGCTGAACGCGCCAAGACGGTGTAGGAGGAGGTTTCGCAGCATGGCCCTGGGCGGCATTCTCACGCTGATTCACCTGCTCTTCGCCATCGTGATCGGCCTCTACTTCTGGAACCTGCTCCGGAGCCAGCAGGGCAGCCGGCTCGCGGTGGAGCGCGAGTCCCGCAAGGAGCTGGAGAGGCTCAGGCGGATGAGGGCCATTCGGCTGACGGAGCCCCTGTCCGAACTGACCCGCCCCGCCAGCTTCGACGAGATCGTCGGCCAGCAGGAGGGGCTGAAGGCCCTGCGTGCGGCCCTCTGCGGGCCCAACCCGCAACACGTCATCATCTACGGGCCCCCTGGCGTGGGCAAGACGGCCGCCGCCCGGCTGGTGCTGGAGGAGGCCAAGCGTAACCCCGCGTCGCCCTTCCGGCCCGACGCGGCCTTCGTGGAGATCGACGCCACCTGTGCGCGCTTCGACGAGCGGGGAATCGCAGACCCGCTGATCGGTTCCGTGCATGACCCCATCTACCAGGGCGCGGGGCCGCTGGGGTTGGCGGGCATCCCGCAGCCCAAGCCCGGCGCCGTGACCCGGGCCCACGGGGGCGTGCTGTTCATCGACGAGATCGGGGAGCTCCACCCCGTGCAGCTCAACAAGCTCCTGAAGGTGCTGGAGGACCGCAAGGTCCACCTGGAGTCGGCCTACTTCAGCCCGGAGGACCCCAACATGCCCTCGCACATCAAGGACATCTTCGAGCACGGCCTGCCCGCGGACTTCCGCCTGGTGGGCGCGACCACCCGCCTGCCCCACGAGATCCCGGCGGCGATCCGCTCTCGCTGCATGGAGATCTTCTTCCGCCCGTTGCTTCCCGATGAGGTGGCCGAGGTGGCCCGGCGGGCGGCGGCCAAAATCGGGTTCAGCCTGGAGCCCGGCGCCGTGGACGTGATTCAGCGCTACGCCACCAACGGGCGGGAAGCGGTGAACATCGTGCAGATCGCCGCAGGCGTCCTGTGGGGCACGGGCCAGTTCACCATCCCCCGGTCCGAGGTGGAGTGGGTGATCAACTCCGGGCAACTCCAGCCCCGGCCCGACAGGCGGGTTCCTGCCAGGCCGCTGGTGGGCTGCGTGAACGGCCTCGCAGTGAGCGGTCCGAACATGGGGCACCTGCTCGAACTGGAGGCGGCCGTGCGCCCGGCCAAATCGCCCGGTCAGGGCGTGGTCACCGTGACCGGTGTGGTGGACGAGGAGGAGGTGGGCGGATACGGCCGCACCATCCGGCGCAAGTCGATGGCCAAGGGCTCGGTGGAGAACGTACTCACCGTGCTGAAGCAGTACCTGGACGTGGATCCCCGCGACTACGATATCCACGTGAACTTCCCGGGCGGGGTGCCGGTGGACGGGCCGAGCGCCGGCGTGGCCATCGCGACCGCAATCTACAGCGCGTTTATCGGCCGCCCGGTGGACAACCGCGTCGCCATGACGGGCGAGGTCTCCATCCGGGGCCTGGTGAAGCCGGTAGGCTCCGTGGTGGCCAAGGTGGAGGCGGCCCGCCAGGCCGGGTGCACCCGGGTGCTGATCCCGCAGGAAAACTGGCAGGAGGCATTCCGGGACCTGCCCGGCATCCGCGTGGTGCCGGTGTCGCACCTGGACGAGGTGTTCGCCCTCGCCTTCGCTGTTCAGGCCGAGCCCGAGGTGGCCGAGGCGGCGAAAGCGCTGCCGGAACCCCTGCCGGCGCCTGCGCTGGAACTTCCCATCCCGCAACCGGCCGTCTCGCTGTCGGGCGGCGAGTGCTGACGCAGCAGGGCCGCCGACCGGCTCACACCTGCGCATGCTCCGCCCTGTGCGGGTGAAAGCTAAGTCCCGTTCGGCTTCCGCCCCGAGAGGCGCACCTTTGGTGCGGAATGATCGTCTTAATATAGCATTACACTGACGCACGGGTGCCGCTACAGGGCGGAAGCCGGTGGCCGGCGTGGTTTGATATGATAGAATCGGAACGCGAGCTACTGCCAGGAGGTGAGACCGGTGGCCCAGAAACGCTCGGAGCAGCTGCTGAGCCTGCCCTTGCTGCCGCTCAAGGGGCAGATCGTCTTCCCGACCATGATCGTTCCGCTCGAGGTCGGCCGCGAGAAGTCCATGCGTGCGGTGGAGCAGGCGATGAACGAGGGCCGGCGGATGGTCCTCGCGATGCAGAAAGACGCCAAGAACGAGACGCCGACGCCCGACGACATCTACCTGGTGGGCACGCTTGTGGAGATCAAGCAGGTGGTCAAGGTTCCCGGCGGTACGTTCAAGGTCGTGTTCGAGGGCCTTTCCCGGGCGCGCATCGACCACTACGTCTTCGAAGATCCCTACTTCCGGGTGGCCGTGGTTGAGGTGCCCGACGAGGTCAGCCGGAGCGCAGAGGCCGAAGTGCTGATGCGCATGGTGATAAACCAGTATGAGCGATATGTGAAGTCCTCCAAGAAGGTGCCGCCGGAGTCGCTGGTGACGGCGGTCCAGATCGAGGAACCCGGCCGGCTGGCGGACACGGTGGCGGCTTACCTCACGACCCTGGACCTGAAGGACAAGCAGGCCGTGCTCGAGGCCTTCGACGTGGTGGAGCGGCTCGAGCGCGTCTCCGACATCCTCACCCGCGAGATGGAGGTCCTGGACCTCGAGCGGAAGATCAACGTGCGCGTGCGCAAGCAGATGGAGAAGTCGCAGCGCGAGTACTACCTGCGCGAGCAGATCAAGGCCATCCAGAAGGAGCTGGGCGAGCGCGACGACCGGGGCACCGAGGCGGAGATCTTCCGGCAGAAAATCGAGGAGCTGGGCCTGCCCGACGAGGTGAAGGAGAAGGCCCTCCGCGAGGTCGACCGGCTCGAGAAGATGCCTCCCATGGCCGCCGAGGCCGTGGTGGTGCGCAACTACCTCGAGTGGATCACCAGCCTGCCCTGGTCCGTCACCACCGAGGACCAGGTGGACCTGAAGAAGGCAGAGGAGATTCTCGAGAGCGAGCACTACGGCCTGAAGAAGCCGAAGGACCGCATCCTCGAGTACCTGGCCGTGCGCAAGCTGGTTTCCAAGATGAAGGGACCCATCCTCTGCCTGGCGGGACCGCCGGGCGTGGGCAAGACCTCCCTGGCCAAGAGCGTGGCCAACGCCCTGGGCCGCAAGTTCGTGCGAATGTCCCTGGGCGGCGTGCGCGACGAAGCCGAGATCCGGGGCCACCGGCGCACGTACGTGGGGGCGCTGCCCGGCCGCATCATCCAGGGTATGCGGCAGGCGGGCACGCGCAACCCGGTCTTCCTCCTGGACGAGATCGACAAGATGTCCTCCGACTTCCGGGGCGACCCCGCCTCGGCGCTCCTGGAGGTGCTCGATCCGGAGCAGAACCACGCCTTCGTGGACCACTACATGGAGGTTCCCTTCGACCTCTCCGACGTGCTCTTCATCACCACGGCCAACGTGGTCTGGAACATCCCCCGTCCGCTGCTCGACCGCATGGAACTGATCCAGCTTTCGGGCTATACCGAGGACGAGAAGGTGGAGATCGCCAAGCGGCACCTCCTGCCCAAGCAACGGCGTGACCACGGTCTCACCGAGGAGAACCTGGAGGTCTCCGAAAACGTGCTCCGCACCATCGTGCGGGAGTACACCCGGGAGGCCGGCGTGCGCAACCTGGAGCGGCAGCTGGCCACCATCTGCCGGAAGGTGGCCAGGGAGATCGCCACGGGCGATGCGCAGACGGTGCGGGTGACCACGCAGAACCTCCACTCCTTCCTGGGTGCCCCGCGCTACCAGTGGGGCCGCCGGGAGAAGGAGGACCAGGTCGGCGTGGCCACCGGGATGGTCTACACCGAGGTGGGCGGTGACATCCTGCCCATCGAGGTCTCGCTGATGAAGGGCAAGGGCCAGCTGATCCTCACCGGGAAGCTGGGCGAGGTGATGAAGGAGTCGGCCCAGGCGGGGCTCTCCTACATCCGCAGCCGGGCCCGCGACCTGGGGCTGGATGAGGACTTCCACTCGCAGTACGACATCCACATCCACGTGCCCGAGGGCGCGGTGCCGAAGGAAGGGCCGTCGGCCGGCATCGCCATGGCCACGGCCGTGGTCTCGGCGCTCACGCGGCGGCCGGTGCGGGCCGACGTGGCCATGACCGGCGAGATCACCCTGCGGGGGCGGGTGCTGCCCATTGGCGGCGTGAAGGAGAAGCTGCTCGGCGCCCACCGGGCCGGCATCACACACATCATCCTGCCGCGGGAGAATGAGAAGGATCTGGAGGAGGTCCCCGGCAACGTGCGCAAGAAGCTGCAGGTGCACCTGGTGGACCACATGGACGAGGTGCTGCGGCTGGCCCTGCTGGACGTGAAGGAGGGCGAGGAGCAGATCCTCCCGCCGCCCGACGCGCTGGGCATGGAGGACGCACATCCGAACAGCCCCGTGGTGTAAGAAGAGGCGGGAGGAACCGCGGCGTTCCTCCCGCTCCTTTGCGCTGATGGGGGCTCGCAAGGAGGGTTAGCGTGGCTGTCTTCGCTGAGTTTGTGCTGAGCGCCGCGTCGCCGGGGCAGTTTCCTGCGGACGGTCTGCCCGAGATCGCGCTGGTCGGCCGGTCCAACGTGGGTAAGTCGTCGCTCATCAACACCCTGGCGCAGAACCGCAAGCTGGCCCGCACGTCCAACACCCCGGGCCGCACGCAGACGCTCAACTACTACCGCATCTGGCCCGAGGGGAGGCAACGGGGCGGTGCCTTCTACCTGGTGGACATGCCGGGGTACGGGTACGCGCGCGTATCTGAGGCGCAGCGGCGCCAGTGGGCCAGGCTGATCGAAGGCTACCTGCTCACGCGGGAGACGCTGCGCGGGGTGGTCCAGGTGGTCGACATCCGCCACCCCCCCAGCAGGGACGACATCGCGATGCGGGAATGGCTGCGCCATCACGGCCGCGCGGCGCTCTGCGTCGCCACCAAGGCGGACAAGGTGGGACGCTCGGCCTGGCCGCGGCACCTGCAGGTGATCGCGCAGGACCTCACCCTGGCCCCGGAGGTCGAGCCGCTCGTTCTCTTCTCGGCCGAGACCGGGGCGGGGCGTGATGAGGTCTGGCGCTGGATCATGACGTGTGCCCGGTAGGCCCGGGCCCGGACAGGCGCATGTACTCCAATAAACTTCTTGGACATGGTACAATTAAACAGTGTTCGAAGGATCGGCAGAGTAGAGGAGTCTGGAGGAGAATAGCATGCGCCTGTCCCACCTCGTAAATCCCCTGCAGTGGAAATTCGGTATCCGGACCATCGCCACCCTCGTGACGTGGGCGTTCCTTCCGGTGGTGCTGGTCGTTTTTGTCGGGCTGCGCAGGCTCCAGGCCACCGCAGCGGCGGCGGGGTTGAGTGAGGCTCAGCTGAGCCTGCTGCAGTCGGAAGTGATCACCACCCTTCTCTGGGTTATGATCCCGGTGTTCGTCGTCGTCATCGGCGCGTCGATCCTGTTCGCCTGGGTCGTGGTCAGGCCCCTGAAACGCCTGCAGGACGCGATGGTCCGCATTGCGGCCGGCGACCTGTCGGTGACCGCCCTCCCCGTTACCAGCCGGGACGAGCTGGGGCAGGCTACGAAGGCGTTCAACACCATGGTCTCACAGCTGGCCGGCGTGGTGCGCACGATCGCTCAGGCGGCCGCCGACCTGGACGACGCGGCCCGGGGGCTCGATGAGAGCGCGCACCAGACCGGTGAGGCCACCGAGTCTTCCACCAAGGAAATCGAGGCCGTGCGGGCCATCGCGGCGAAGCAGGCTCAGTACGCCACCGACGGTGCGCAGGCCATCCGCGAGGTGGAAGAAGCGGCCACCCAGGTGGCTACCGCCGCTCAGTCGCAGGCCGGGGAGGTCGATCGGGCCGCCAACACGGTCCGGCAGATGGCAGAAGCCATCGAGCAGGTGGCCGAGAGCGCCGGGGTCGTGGCCGAGGCCGCCAGCCGGACCCGCGAGGCTGCGGAGCAGGGCGGGCAGGCGGTGCGCCTTTCCGCCGAGGGCATGAGCCAGGTGCGCGACCGCGTGCTGGACGCGTCCAATCAGGTGCGGGAGTTGAGCCAGTCGCTGCAGCAGGTGGATGAGATCCTGCAGCTCATCACGGAAATCGCCGGCCAGACCGACCTCCTGGCCCTGAACGCGGCCATCGAGGCGGCCCGCGTCGGCGAGCACGGCAAGGGCTTCGCTGTCGTCGCCGGCGAGGTGCGCCGCCTGGCCGAGCGGGTGCGCACGGCCGCCGGTGAGATTGCCGGCCGGGTGGAGGGCCTCCGGCAGAGCGCAGCGGCCGTCGTGGGTACGATGGAGGCCGGCACCCGGGAGGTCGAGCGGGGCGTGCAGCTCTCGGCGGAGGCCGGCGCCGCCCTGGAGCGGATCCTCGCCGCCGTGGCCGAGACCCTTAAGGAGGCGCAGTCCATCTCGGCCTCGGCCGAGGAGATCGCCGCAGCCAGCCAGGACGTGGTGAACGCCACCGTCCAGCTCTCGGCCATCGCCCAGGAGAATGCCGCCACCTCCGAGCAGATGCTGGCTAGCGCCCGGGCGGTCACCAACATCATCAGCGATCTGGAGGAGCAGTCGAAGGCCAGCCAGTCGGCCACGGAGTCGATGGCCGCCTCGGCGACGCAGGTCCGGTCCGAGGTGGAGAGGTTGGTCGGCTTGGCGGCGCGCACGGCGGAGATGGCGACCGTCCTGCGCAAGCAGGCGCAGCAGTTCCGGTTCTAGGCCAGCTGGCGCCGGCGACCGACGGGCAACTCGGCCAGGAGCATGCCGGCCAGCATCAGCGCCGCCCCGGCGTATCCGCGGGGCTCCAGCACCTCGCCGGCCAGCAGGTAGGCGAACACCGCTCCCCACACGGGTTCGGCGGCGTAGATGAGCGCCGCGTGGGTGGCGGTGGTGTAGGGCTGCAGCAGGTTCTGGAGCAGGAAGGCGGCGGCTGTGGCCAGCAGGCCGCAGACCACGATGGCGGGCACGACCCACGCGGGCGGCGCCCACCAGGAGACGCCCGGCACGCCCGGGCCGAGGGAGGCCCGCTCCCACAGGTGGAGCGCCGCGGCGAGGACGCCGGACGTACCCAGCTGGATCACGGCCAGTGCGATGGGATCGTGTCGGCCGGCAAAGCGGCTGACGCCCGCGACCTGCAGGCCGAAGGCGACGGCGCCCATGAGCACCAGCAGGTCGCCCCGGGAGGGCACCAGGCTGTCGTCCAGGGAAAGCAGGGCCAGCCCCGCCAGGGCGGTGACGACGCCGAGCCAGGCGCCCGGAGACGGCGGCTGCCGGAGCCAGATGACGGAGAGCACCGGGACGACGATCATTGAGAGACCGGTGATGAAGGCCGCCTTGGCGCTGGTGGTGTAGGCGAGGCCGAAGGTCTGGAACGCGTACCCGGCGAAGAGGAAGGCCCCCAGCAGGATTCCCGCCCACCAGGTGGATGCCGGCAGTCCGCGCAGCCGCCTCCGGAAGACGAGACCCAGCAGCGCCGTGGCCATCACGAAACGCACGGCGAGGAACCAATAAGTGGGCACGCCACCAACCGCCAGGTTGGTGGCGTTCTTGACCATCGGGAAAGTCGCCCCCCAGACGGCGGTGACTGCCAGAAGGATCAGATCGGCCTGCCACGAGTGGATGCGCAACCTGGTCAATCCTCCATTACACTGGATAGTTATCGTTCATATTAGCAAATACCGCGGTCCCAGTCCATCGACCGCAGCACGGCAGCCGGGCGCCACAGCACATTTTCCCTGGAGGGAGGCCGCCGTCGCCTGTCGAAGACCTGTGCCCTGAGACACCGAAACAGTTTAGATAGCAAGGGCGTGCGACAAACACCGATGGCGACGACGGACGGCTACCTGCCGGGTCCGTCCGCGGTGCGGCTGAGGCCCGTGGAGGCGGATGACCTGAGCCTGCTGCGCCGCTGGGACGAGGACCCGGTCATCGCGGCCCTGATGGGCAGGCGATTCGTGAACGTGGACCCCGCCGACTGGCTGCGCAACCTGCGTGGTGATCGGTCCGGCCGGATGTGGATGATCGAGTGGCAGGGCCAGCCGGTGGGGGAGGTGGAACTGGCGCAGGCCAACTACCGGGCGCGCACGGCAGAGATCCGCATCTGCGTGGGCGAGCGGGAGCTGTGGGGAAAGGGGATCGGCACGGCGGCGATGGCGTGCTCGCTGGACCACGCCTTCGGCCCGATGGCGCTGGAGATTGTCTACCTGCGTGTCTTCGCCACCAACCAGCGGGCGATCCGCCTGTACGAGCGGCTGGGGTTCCGCCCGGAAGGCGTGCTGGCGCCGAGCCGCCGGAGAGGTGACCCGGCCCCGGTCGTGCTGATGAAGCTTACCCGCCGGTGCTGGCAGCAGCGCCGCGAGCAGATCCTGGCTGGCTGAGCCGCCCCGGGCGAACGGAGTTGACAAGCGCTCCGCACAAACATATCATGGGCGTGTACCCACTGCTACCAGGCAAAGGCATTGACGCGGAGGAGTAACCGGCAGACCGCCCCCAGCGAGGGAACCCCGTCGGGTGCAAGGGTTCCCGGGTCAGGTTCCGGTGAAGTCGCCGCCGAAGCCGCATCCCCGAACCGGGCCGGGTGTCATCCCCGCCCGCTCAAGGGATGCCGGGTCCAGCCCGTTACAGCGCAAGAGCGCCCCCGCGTGCGGGGGAAGTAAGGTGGTACCGCGAGCCCCGGCTCGTCCTTATGGGACGGGCCGGGGCCTTTCACTTTGAGGAGGGAGATTTGGATGTCCAACCCGCAGACACCGGCCGCCGGCGAGTTGTCGCCGCGGTACGACCCCAAACAGGTGGAAGATGAGTACTACCGGTACTGGGAGGAGGGCGGTTTCTACCACGCACCGGTCGTGGAGGGGAGGCGGCCGTTCACCATCGTCATCCCGCCGCCCAACGTCACGGGCACCCTGCACCTGGGCCACGCCCTCAACAACACCATGATCGACATCTCCATCCGCTGGAAGCGGATGCAGGGGTACCCCACCCTGTACCTGCCCGGCACCGACCACGCCGGACTGGCCACGCAGATCCGGGTGGAGGAGGACCTGCGCAAGTCCGGGGGCCCCACCCGGCATGAGCTGGGCCGCGACGCCTTCGTGGCGAAGGTCTGGGACTGGAAGGAGCGGTACCACAACACCATCGTCACCCAGCTGCGCAAACTGGGCGTGTCGGTGGACTGGGACCGCGAGGCCTTCACCATGGACGAGCGGCTCTCCCGGGCGGTGCGCGCTTTCTTCGTGCAGCTCTACAAGAAGGGGCTGATCTACCAGGGTACCCGCATCACCCACTGGTGCCCGAAGGACCAGACCGCGCTTTCGGACATCGAGGTGGACTACCAGGAGCAGAACGGCCACATGTGGTACTTCCGCTACCCGCTGGCGGACGGCAGCGGCCACATCGTGGTCGCCACCACCCGGCCCGAGACGATGCTGGGCGACACCGCCGTGGCCGTGAACCCCGACGACGAGCGCTACCAGCACCTGGTGGGCAAGATGCTGCGGCACCCGGCCACCGGGCGTGAGATCCCCATCATCGCCGACAGCTACGTGGACAAGGAGTTCGGCACCGGCTGCGTCAAGATCACCCCCTTCCACGACCCCAACGACTTCGAGATCGGCCTGCGCCACGGCCTCGAGATGCCGCAGGTGATCGGCCCCCGGGGCGAGATGACCGAGGCCGCCGGCAAGTACGCGGGGCTCGACCGCTACGAGTGTCGGAAGCGCATCGTGGCCGACGCCGAGGCCGAGGGCTGGCTGGTAAAGGTGGAGGATCACCGTCACGCGGTGGGCTGCTGCGCCCGGTGCGGCACCGTCATCGAGCCGCTGATCTCCCGCCAGTGGTACGTGAAGATGAAGCCCCTCGCCGAACCCGCGATCCGCGCGGTGGAGAGCGGCGCGATCAAGATCGTGCCCGAGCGGTTTACCAAGGTCTACCTGCACTGGATGGAGAACATCCAGGACTGGTGCATTTCACGGCAGATCTGGTGGGGCCACCGCATCCCGGTCTGGTACTGCGACGACTGCGGCCACCTCACGGTGGCGGAGACCGACCCCACCCAGTGTGAAAAGTGCGGCTCGTCCCACATCCACCAGGACGAGGACGCCCTGGACACCTGGTTCTCGTCGGCCCTGTGGCCCTTCTCCACGCTGGGCTGGCCCGACGAGACGAAGGATCTGGCCTACTTCTTCCCCACCGACGTGCTGATCACGGGGTACGACATCCTGTTCTTCTGGGTCGCCCGGATGATCTTCAGCAGCCTCGAGCTCACGGGGAAGATTCCGTTCCACACGGTGGTGCTGCACGGCCTGGTCCGCGATGCCCAGGGGCGGAAGATGTCCAAGTCGCTGGGCAACGGCGTCGATCCGATTGATGTGATCAACCAGTACGGCACCGATGCGCTCCGGTTCATGCTGGTGACCGGCTCCAGCCCCGGCAACGACATCCGCTTCCACACCGAGCGGGTGGAGAACGCCCGGAACTTCGCCAACAAGCTCTGGAACGCCAGTCGGTTCGTGCTGATGAACCTGGCCGACTGGGATCCGCACGCCGACCGGTCCGGCCTCCAGTATGACATCGCCGACCGCTGGATCCGCCACCGCTTCAACGCGGCCGCACGGGCGGTGAACGAGCTTCTGGGCGAGTACCAGTACGGCGAGGCGGCCCGCACGATCTACGACTTCATCTGGAGCGAGTTCTGCGACTGGTACATCGAGCTGGTGAAGCCCCGGCTCTACAGCAAGGAGGACCCGACCCGGGCGGCGGCGCAGGAGACCCTCGCCCTCGTGCTCGAGGCCACGCTGCGGCTGCTCCACCCGTTCATGCCCTACATCACCGAGGCGATCTGGCAGCGGCTGCCGCTCCAGACGCAGCCCGTGGAGATCGCGTCCGAAATCGCCCGCCAGGCCGGCAAGGCGGCGCTGGGCCCGTCCATCTCCATCACCTCCTACCCGACTCCGCTGGAGGCCTGGGAGGACGCCGAGGCCGCAGCCCGCATGCAGCTCATCATCGACGCGATCCGGGCCCTGCGCTCGATCCGGGCCGAGTTCCGCCTGGGCGAGCACACGAAGATCGACGCCATCCTCATGGCCACATCGCCCGAGTCGCAGGCCATCCTGGAGGAGGGGCGCGCCTTCATCGCCAACCTGGCCAAGACGGCTGCGCTCACCATCCAGCCCGTGGCCGAGGAGAAGCCGCACCACGCCGCGACGGCGGTGCTGGCCGGCGCCGAGGTCTACGTCCCCGTCGGCGGCCTGATCGACGTGCCAAAGGAAATCGAGCGCATCACCAAGGAGCTGAAGACCACCGAGGCGGACCTCACCAAGCTGCAGAACAAGCTGAGCAACCCCGGCTTCCTGGCCAAGGCCCGGCCCGAGATCGTCGAGAAGACGCGGGAGGAGGCGGCCGCCCTGGCTGAGGTGAAGGCCGCCCTGGAGGCCCGCCTCGAGTTCCTGCACAAGCTGGAGGCGTAACGCGATGACCTACGGGGAGGCCATGGCCTTTCTCGAGGGGCTCCGGCGCTTTGGCATGAAGCCCGGACTGGAGCGGACGGCGGCCCTGCTCGAGCGGCTGGGCCGCCCCGACCGCCGGGTCGGCCGGGTGGTGCACATCACGGGCACCAGCGGCAAGGGTTCGGTCGCGGCCATGGTCGAGGCCGGCCTCCGGGCTGCCGGGCGCCGGGTGGGGCTCTTCACCTCCCCGCCGCTGGAGCGGTTCACGGAGCGCATGCAGGTGAACCGGCGCGAGATTGGCGCGGAGGATGTGGGCCGGCTGGGTGCAGCCGTGGCCGGGCACGTGAAAGCCATGGTGAATGCGGGGCTGGAGCCGCCCACCGAGTTCGAGGCGATCACCGCGCTGGCGCTGGCCTGGTTTGCCGAGCAGGGCGTGGACGACCTGGTGCTCGAGGCGGGAATGGGCGGAAGGTTTGATGCCACCACGGCGGTGGGGCAGGTCGCCGTCACGGCGATCACCAACGTGGGCCTCGACCATACCCGGTGGCTGGGCGACACCCATGAGCAGATCGCCTGGGACAAGGCCGGCGTGATCCGGCCCGGCGTACCCTGCGTCACCGCCACCGATCACCCCGGCGCCCTCGCGGTGATCGAGCGGGTGGCGCGGGAACAGGGCGCCCCGCTCATCCGGGTGCTGCCCGCAGACAGCCGGGTCGTGGCGGCCGGTCCCGAGGGCCAGGAGGTGGACCTGCGGGGAGGCCGCGGGTGGTATGGCGGCATCAGGCTCCGCCTGCTGGGGGCCCACCAGGCCGCCAACGCCGCTGTCGCCCTGCGGATTCTGGAGCTGCTTGGCGTGGATGAGGCGGCCATCCGGCAGGGGTTTGCCACGGTCGAGTGGCCCGGGCGGATGGAGCTGATCCAGCCGGATCAGGGACCGCAGGTGCTGCTGGACGGGGCGCACAACCCGGCCAAGGCCGCTGCCCTCGCCCGGGCGGTGCGGGAGATCTTCCCGAGCCGGCACCTTCACCTGTTCCTGGGCGTCCTGGCCGACAAGGACGTGGCCGACGTGGTGGCGCCCCTGCTGCCGCTGGCGGAACAGGTCTGGGCGACCACGCCCGAGAGCCCCCGCGCCCTGCCGGCTTCCGACCTGGCCGCGGTCTGCGCCGCACAGGGCCGGCCTGCCCGGGCCATTGCCGCACTCCCCGAGGCGCTCGCGTCCGCTCTGGCGGCCGCCGGGCCCGACGACCTTCTGCTCGTCACCGGCTCTTTCTACGTGATCGGACCCGTCCGGCGGATTCTTGTCCGGCGGTAGGTTATACAAGCTTTCCCCCCCGCATAGGCATGGTGGGGAAACGACCCGCACAGGCGAGCGGTCAGGGGCCGACACCATGGGCCGCCCCGAACCGTAAGCTCCACCGGCGGGCGAACCACCCAAGCGGGAGGGGACACCATGCATCGGTTTGGGCGATCCGTGCAGAAGAAAGCGAATGACCGGTGGGGCGGCGTGTTTATCCTGGCCGTCGTGCTGGCCGTGGTGGGTGCCTGGCAGCTCGGCGGCGTCCTGGGGAACCTCCTGGGCGAGGAGAGGCAGGCCGCCACTGAACCGGTGCCGGGGATGGAGGAAGTGACCAACCTGCCCAAGTCGCCGGCGCCGGTGAATCTGACGCCCAAGACGTTCCAGGTTCACTTCGTGCAGGTCGGTGCCTTCCGGTCCGAGGGGGCCGCCCGCAGCTTCGTGCAGGAGCTCGCCCGGCAGAACGTGGTGGCCGCGACGACCCAGCGGAACGCGCAGGGCCTGGTCAAGGTCTACGTCGGGCCGTTCATGTCGGGTGAGGAGGCCACCGAGGCCCAGGCCATGCTGGCGGAGGCCGGCACTGCCCCCAACTCCTTCACCGTGGCTATGGAGGTCGCCTACGCGCCGGATGCGGTGATGGCGATGACCGGCTCGGTCAACCCCGACCTCCAGATGGGTCTCGACGCCCTAAACAACTACCTGTACGAGGCCGGCGCCTGGTTTGCCAAGCGTGCGGCCGGTGAGCCGACCGATGGCGGCGTGCTGGTCACCCTGGGCGAGGAGATGCGCCGGGTGGCCACCCGACTGGCGGCCGGCGAGGAGAATCCCGCGGTCACCCGCTTCCTGGGGATGGCCGACGTGGCCACGGTGAATGCCGCCGACATCGAGGTGGCGGCCGCGGCCCCGCCCGGCAGCGAGGAGTTCCAGCGGGCCATGACCGGCTACGTGACGCTTCTGGAGCAGTACCATAACTTCTACGCCGAGGAAGCCTCCGGCCAGTGATGCGGAGGGGGATCATCGCCATGGGATGATCCCCCTTTTTTCGCGGGCACCAGTGCCCCTCCTCTATGGAAGAGATTGCCAATTCGGGACGCGTGTGCTATTCTGGTGACAGGCCCGCGGCCGCACGGAGGATTCTAGCAGCGAAACCCCGAAACTTTGCCTGTTTGATATCCGTCATATGATGAGCTTTGCGGCCAAAAGGGGGCAGGACCGTGAGTCGCGGCTGGTTGGCCTTCATGTGGGCCGTCATCGGCGCGGTGGTCGGGCAGCTTCTGGGCGCGGCCCTGGCCGATCACATCCCCTTCCTGAACTACCATCTCCAGCTGGGAATGGACCCGGCGACGCTTGACCTGAATTTCCTACGGGTGACCTTCGGGATTTCGTTCAAGCTAACGATAGCCGGCGCAGCGGGGCTGGTCCTCGCGCTGTGGCTGGCCCTGCGGTGACGGATCGAGGTGTTCTTCGATGCTGATCGTCCTGGCTTCGTCTTCGCCGCGCCGGCAGGAGCTGCTCCGCCAGGTGGGCATCCCCTTCGTCGTCGATGTCCCGGCCGTGGACGAGCACATCTCGGAACCGCTCCCGCCGGGGCAGTTCGTGGAGCAACTGGCCCTGCGCAAGGCGCGGGCGGTGGCCCCGCGGCACCCGGGCGAGCTGGTGCTGGCAGCGGATACCATTGTCGTCCTCGAGGGTGAGGTGCTGGGCAAGCCGGCGGACAGGGCAGAGGCGGTGCGCATGCTGGAGCGGCTGTCCGGCCGCAGCCACCAGGTGTTTACCGGCGTGGCGGTGGTGAAGGGCGGGCGCGAGCTGGTGGCCCACGAGGAGACCGTCGTCCGCTTTGCTCCCCTCACCCGGGAGCAGATTGAATGGTATGTCGCGACCGGAGAGCCCATGGACAAGGCCGGCGCCTACGGCATTCAGGGCCGGGCCGCTGCGCTGATCACGGCCATCTCCGGCGACTACTACAACGTGGTCGGGCTTCCCCTCTACCGCACCGTCCAGATGCTGTCGCAGTTCGGCCATCCCATCTTCTCGGGAGAGCCCGCGGAAGGGAGAGCATGGACCGGTGACTGCGTCCCTGAAAAGGCTGCCCGAGGCGGATCGGCCGCGGGAGCGGCTGCTGCGCCTGGGGCCTGAGCAGCTGTCGGACGTGGAACTCCTGGCGATTTTGCTAGGAACGGGTTCCAGAGGGCAATCCGTCATTGAAGTCGCCCGGGATTTACTGCATCATTGTGAGGCGAAAGACCCGGGCGGCGGGCTGCGGGCCCTGCTGCATCTGCGGGACGTGGACAAGAAGGAGCTGGTGAAGGGACTCGGCCCGGCCAAGGTCTGCACGATCCTGGCGGGGCTGCACCTCGGCCTGCGGGCCGCGGCGGCGCCCATCCGGCAGGTGGAGCTCTCCAATCCGAGGGCGGTCTACGAGTACCTCGCCCCCCGGCTGGCACACCTCACCCGGGAAGAATTCCATGTGATCCTGCTGACCGCCAAGAACCACGTCATCGCCGTCGAATGTGTTTCGGAAGGGACGCTCACGGCCTCGCTGGTGCACCCCCGCGAGGTCTTCAAGGCTGCGATTCGCAGGAGCGCCCACGCGGTGATCCTCGCCCACAACCACCCCAGCGGCGACCCGACGCCCAGCCGGGAGGACCGGGAGATCACCCGCCGGTTGGTCCAGGCGGGGCGGGTCATCGGCATCGAGGTGCTGGATCACGTGGTGGTGGGCAAGGGGCGGTACATCAGTTTTCGTGAGCGGGGCCTTCTGACCGGATAACCGGCTGGTTTTCAGTTTGCCGCTCGCAGAAGAAAGGGGAACAGTGCGGTGTCCTTTTTGCAGTTTTTCGCACGCGACGTTGGGATTGACCTCGGTACCGCGAATACCCTCGTCTACGTCAAAGGCCGCGGCATTCTGATCGACGAGCCGTCTGTGGTGGCGGTGGACCGCGACCGGAAGACCCCGCTGGCGGTGGGCCTGGAGGCCAAGCAGATGCTGGGTCGCACGCCGGGCAACATCGTCGCCATCCGGCCCATGAAAGACGGCGTCATCGCCGACTTCGACACGACGCAGACGATGCTGAAGTACTTCATTAACAAGGCCTCCAGCCGCAGGGCACCGTTCCGTCCCCGCATCATCATCTCGATTCCCTCCGGCGTGACCGGCGTGGAGCGGCGGGCCGTGCAAGACGCGGCGCTGCAGGCCGGCGCCCGGGAGGCGCACGTCATCGAGGAGCCGATGGCCGCGGCGATTGGTGCCGGCCTGCCGGTGGACGAGCCCACCGGCTCGATGGTGGTGGATATCGGCGGTGGCACCACGGAGGTGGCCATCATCTCCCTCGGCGGCCTCGTCACCGCCAAGTCGATCCGGGTGGCCGGCGACGAGCTGGACGAGGCGATCGTCCAATATGTAAAGCGTAACTACAACCTGCTCATCGGCGAGCGCACCGGCGAGGAGATCAAGATCGCCATCGGCTCCGCCTACCCGGTGGGGGACGAGGAGTCGATGGAGATCCGCGGGCGCGATCTGGTGACGGGCCTGCCCCGAACCCTGCGGATTACCTCCGAAGAGATCCGTAAGGCCATCAGCGAGCCGGTCGCCGCCATCCTCGACGCCATCAAGATCACCCTGGAGAACACGCCGCCTGAGCTGGCGGCCGACATCATGGACCGGGGTATCGTGATGACCGGCGGCGGTGCGCTGCTCAAGGGGCTCGACGTGCTGATCTCCAAGGAGACCGGCATGCCGGTGCACGTGGCCGACGAGCCGTTGCTTTGCGTCGTGAAGGGTTGCGGGAAGTGCCTGGACAACCTGGATATTTTGAAGCGGGTGGCGCGCAACTCGTAGCCGGCGCGCCGGCCGTCAAGAGGGCGGGAAGCAGTCTCCTATGTCGAATAAGCACCTGCGCCTCCTTGGCGTCGCCCTGGGCACGCTGGTCGTGATCTTTATTATCATGGCCTTGACAGCGCACGAGCGTTCGACGCTCACCCCCATTGAGAAGGGCGTCGCCACGCTGCTCTATCCGTTTCAGGTCGCCACTGACTGGGTGGGCGACCGGGCCCGGGACGTTGCCGATTCCGTCCGTGAACTCGCCCGCCTCCGCGAAGAGAACGCCGCCCTGCGGCAGCAAGTCGAGGAGATGGCCCAGGACCGGGCGCTGGTTCTCCAACTGCAAGCAGAGAACCAGCGGCTGCGCGCGGAGCTAGGCCTTCGGGCGCGCACGCCCCATCCCATGAAGACGGCCGAGGTGATCAGCCGCTCGAGCCAGAACTGGTACCAGACCATCACCATCGACCAGGGCAGCCGGGACGGCATCCGGCAGGGCATGGCGGTGGTCAACTGGCAGGGGCTCGTGGGGAAGGTCGCGTACACCACGCCGTACACCTCCACGGTGCAGCTGATCAGCGACTCCGGCTTTGGCCAGGCCGGTTTCGGCCTGGCGGCCAAGCTGCCCAACGGGGAGATGGGCGTGCTGGAAACCGTGGAAGGCGGCTACCTCCGCATGCGCTTCTGGTCCACTGACCCGTCGGTGGAGGTGGGCCAGCCGGTCTTCACCTCCGGGCAAGGGGTCCTGCCCGCCGACCTGTTCGTCGGGTGGGTGGACAGCGTCGAACGCGGCTCCTCCTTCATCACGTACGCCTACGTCCGTCCGGCGGCGGACGTGCACCAGCTGGAAGTGGTCCAGGTCGTCCTCACCCCCACGGACGGCGACAGGGGGTCGAACGCGCCATGAGGTACTGGGCGGTGGCGGGCATCGTGCTTGCGGCATACCTGGTGCAGACAGTGCTCGGCCCCTACCTGGCCGTCGGGGGCGTCGTACCGAACGTAGTGCTGATGGCTGCCGTCAGCCTGGGCCTGCTCTTCGGCTGGCCGGTGGGGCTGGCGGCCGGCTTTTGCGGCGGGCTGCTGGTCGACCTGACGATCGGCATCCTGATCGGCAGCAACGCGCTGGCCCTGGGCATCGTGGGCTTCCTGGCGGGCCTGATCGAGCCGCACGTGTTCAAGGACAACCTGCTGCTGGCGCTGATCGGGGGTTCGGCGGGTTCCGTGGTCGGCCAGAGCATCATCCTGCTCTTTCAGCTCATCTTCATCCAGGGGGCCTCGCTTGCCGATTTCCAGAGCAAGCTGCTCACCTCGGTGATCTACGACACCCTGCTCTGCCTGCTGATCTACTGGCGAATCTACCGCCACTACGCCTTCCTGAAGCCCGATCCGCGGGGCGTGATCGTCCTTAGGCGCCGGTGAATCCTGCCGCAGGAGCCGGGGGATGGGGCTTTCAATGTCGGAGGTAACCGCCTCCGACATTATTTGTAAATCGCAGGAGGAGATTCGGTGCCGGGGGCCGAACTAGACGGAAAGGACAAGACTACCGCCAGGGTCGTGAAGAGAGGATGCGACAGGAGATCGCCATTCGCGGTACGACCAGAACCGGGCTCGTGCTGCTGCTGCCGGATGAAGGGGATTTCGACGCGGTGCTCGAGCGGCTCGCCGAGCGGCTGGCCGGGAGTGGTCGCTTCTTCGCCGGCGGCAGGGTGACGGTCCACGTCGGCAACCGCCAGCTTTCGCCAGCAGACCGGGAAAAGCTCGCCGAGACCCTGCAGCGGGCAGGACTGGTGCTCCTCACCGTGAAGGAGGGGGGAGATCCGGTGGCAGCAGAGGAGCTTCGCCGGCCGGTCGGGCCGTCGGCGGCACAGTCGCACTCTGGATCTGCACTGGTGATCACCAGAACCGTGCGCTCGGGGCAGGAGATTCGCCATGACGGAGACATCATCATCCTCGGGGACGTGAACCCGGGCGCAGTGGTGGTGGCCAGCGGCCACATCGTGGTGATGGGGGCCCTGCGGGGGGTGGCGCATGCCGGCTGCACGGGCAACCGGGACGCCATCGTGGCGGCAACCAAGCTCCGACCCACGCAGTTGCGCATCGCCGACGTCATCGGGCGGGCGCCTGATGGCGATGCGCCGCAATCCTACCCCGAGGTGGCGCGAATCCGGGGCGAGCTGATCGTGGTGGAGGCATCCGCGGATAGACGCCAGGTGGGTGCGCTGGAGGCTGTCAGCGCGAAGGAGGATCGTTGATGGGACAGGTCATCGTGGTGACTTCCGGCAAAGGCGGCGTGGGCAAGACGACGACCACGGCGAATCTGGGCACGGCGTTGGCTCAGCAGGGGAACAAGGTCGTGCTGGTGGATGCCGATATCGGCCTGCGCAACCTCGACGTGGTCATGGGGCTGGAGAACCGCATCGTGTATGACCTCGTGGACGTGGTGGAGGGAAACGCCCGGCTGAAGCAGGCCCTGATCAAGGACAAGCGGGTGGAGAACCTCTACCTGCTCGCCGCGGCGCAGACGCGCGAGAAGAAGGATGTCACGGCGGAGCAGATGAGGGACCTCTGCGAGCAGCTGGCGCGGGAGTTCGATTTCGTGCTGATCGACTGTCCGGCGGGCATTGAGGACGGCTTCAAGAACGCGATCGCCGGGGCGCAGAAGGCGATCATCGTGGCCAACCCCGAGGTCTCGTCGGTGCGGGACGCTGATCGCGTCATCGGCCTCTGGGATGCACAGGACGGCGACCGCAGCCCGGCCATGCTCATCGTGAACCGCGTGCGCCCGCGCATGGTCGCCCGCGGTGACATGCTGGAGATCGACGACATGCTGGAGATGCTGGCCGTGGACCTCCTGGGCGTGGTGCCGGAAGACGACCACATCATCGTCTCCACCAACCGGGGCGAGCCGGCCGTGTTCTCCAAGGACAGCAAGGCCGGCAAGGCGTTCCAGAACATCGCCCGCCGCCTCATGGGCGAGTCGGTGCCAATCATGGACCTGGAAGCGGACGAGTCGATCTGGGCCAAGTTCAAGCGCATCGTCGGGCTCGGCCGGAGCTAGAAGGGGGGGCGCGACATGCTGGATCTCATTTCCCGGGTCTTCGGACGTGATCACGCGAGTGCCGACATCGCCAGGGAGCGGCTGCGCCTTGTGCTCGTCCACGACCGGACGAACGTGTCGCCGCAGTTCCTCGAGACGCTGAAGGAAGAACTCATCGAGGTCATCACTCGCTACATGGAAATCGAGGAAGAAGGTATGGACGTCACCCTCCAGACGGCCGAGAACCAGGTGGCCCTCGTGGCGAACATCCCCATTCGCCGTATGAAGCGGGCCGCCGTGAAGCGCTGACCGGGACGACAAAGCAAGACCACCGGACCCTCCGTCCGGTGGTTTCTTCGCGATTGGGCTGGCCACACCATCCGAAGGCATCAGGAGCCGGTCTCTTCGACCTCGCAGAGGAACTCCATCCCGTCGATGGCGACGCGGTACCGGCGGGGCCGGGCTGCATCCGGCTGCCCGGTGGCGCCGGCCAGACCGGGTTGGGCCGCCGCGGCGGATGAGGGAGTGCCCGCGGGGACCGCAGAGGCGAGATCGGGTCCGGGGTGCGAGGCGACGGAAGCCGGCCGCAACGGCAGTCCCACCCCCCGCTCCAGGAAGCGCCGGATCTGGCCCAGACGACGGCGCTCCTGCCAGGCGATCGCGTGGCCGTCGGCCGTCTCCACCCGCTCGAAGCGGAGGCTGTCCCCCGGCTTCAGCTGGGCCGCGGCCCAGAGGTCCGTGTAGACCGCCACGGCCACCTTGGGGTAGCCGCCCGCGGTCGGCCGGTTGCTGAGCAGCAGGATCGCCCGGCCGTCGGGCATCACCTGCACGGCGCCCGGCGGGATCGGCTCGGTGAGCATCTCTCCGGCGTCCGCCGCCGGCAGTGTCGGCCCTTCCAGCCAGAGCCCCTGCCGGTCGGCGCGCACACCGACCCGGAACGTGGCGCTGAAGAGGCAGGAGAGGGCCTCCTCGGGGAACCGGTCCGCCTGCGGCCCCACCGTCACCCGGACCAGCGCCTTCCCTTCGAACGGGGGGATGGCGTCCGGGGGCAGGCTGCGCCCGGCCAGGTCGGCCGGCGGGTGGAGCGGCAGCCCCAGGGGCAGCCAGTCTCCCGCCTGGAGCGGGCGGCCGAGGGGGCCGATGCGGCCGAAGAGATCCTCCGAGAGGCTGCCCAGGACCGGCGGGAGATCGAACCCGCCCGCCACGCAGAGGTAGGCCCGGCAGCCGGCCGTCACCGTCCCCAGCCGCAGCCGGTCGCCGGCTGCGGCCAGCACCGAGGTCCAGCCCGGCACCGGCCGCGCCGGTCCGCCGCCGGCGGGAAGGAGTTCCGCGGGGATCGGCGCCCCCGTGAGTGCGAACGCGGCCGGGCCGGTGAACTCCACCTCCGGGCCGGCGAGGGTGATCTCCAGCGCCGCCGTGCGGGCGCGGTTGCCCAGCAGCCAGTTGCCGATCATCAGGGACTGCGGGTCGGCAGCCCCGGCCACCGGAACGCCGAAGGCCGTGTAGCCCCGGCGGCCCAGGTCCTGGAGGGTGGTGTGCAGTCCCGGCCGCAGCACCCGCAGTCCGGTGCGGCCGGGAACGAAGGCGGGCGACGCGGGACGGGCCTGCTCAGGTTCCCGCTCTGCGTCGTCAAAGGCGTCGGGCCGGACGGGCACGAAGCGCACCCGGTCGCCCGGCTCCAGCCAGGCGGGCGGCGTGCGGCCCGGGTCAAAGAGCCGGAGGGGTGTGCGCCCGATCAGCCGCTGGCCGCCGGGTGAGGCGACGGGGTAGATGCCCGTCAGGGCCCCGCCGATGCCGATGGAGCCCGCCGGAACCCGTGGGCGGGGGGTCTCCAGCCGCGGCGTCGCCAGTGCCGGGTCCAGCTCGCCCAGGCAGGGGAAGCCGGGGCCGAACCCGAGGCAGTAGACGCGGTACGTGCCGCCCGCGTGCCGGGCGATCACCTCCTCCGGGGTCAGGCCCGTGTGGGCGGCCACCGCCGCGAGGTCGGGGCCGTAGGCGCCGCCGTACACCACCGGGATCATGACCTCGCGTCCCCCGGCCCCGGGGGTGGCCGCGCTCTCCCGGGCGGCGTCCGCCACCAGGCCCAGCAGCTGTTCCAGACGGATGCGAACCGGGTCGTACTCCACCATCACGGCGTGGCACCCGGGCGTCACCTCGACCACCGCCGGGTGGATGCCGGTGAGGGCCCGGGCGAGCGCATGCACACGCCTGGACGTGGCATCGTCCAGGGTGTCGCCCAGGTAGCATAGGAGCGCGCGGTCGCCGCAGGGAACGATTCGGAGGCCGTCCACAACCATCACCTTCAGCTAGTGTGTTCCACCAGGAGACATCTCCGCCGGGGCGCGAGGGGCGGCCCGGCACGGAACCGCATTGACCAGAGGCCCCCTCTCCCGTGTGGAAGAGGGGGTCTCGCTCACTGTATGGGGCCGATCCGGCTCAGCGGCCAGATGCGGTAGACGGCCCGGGCGATGATGCGGTCACGGCTCAGCAGCCCCCACTCGTGGCTGTCGTTGGACAGGTTGCGGTTGTCGCCGAGCACGAAGTACTGGTCGGCCGGGATCTCGACTGGCCCGTAGGTGTACCGCGGGGCCTCCGCGATGTAGGGCTCGTCCAGCGGCTCGCCGTTGATGAAGACCTTTCCGTCCCGCACCTCCACGGTCTCTCCCGGCAGGCCGATCACCCGCTTGATGTAGGGGTACGAGGTAGGAAAGGGCGGGTCAAAGACGACGATGTCACCCCGGGAGATCGTGCCGAAGCGCAGGAAGAGCTTGTCGGTCCAGAACCGGTCGCCCACCAGGATGGTGGGCTCCATCGAGCCGGTCGGAACCTCCCGTACCTGCCCCACAAAGGTGATGATCAGCAGCCAGAGCAGGACGCCGTACAAGACGTCTTTGAGCAAGCCGAGCCAGGGACGCCATCTTTCGGCCAATCCGGTTGCCTCCTGATCCTGTGCGTCCCTCTTCAATTCCACCCGGATCACTCCGCCTCCTGCCTGCCCCGCGGATTCAGCGTGCTCACCAGATCGTGCGCCACCTGCACCAGATCGCGCACCAGCGGTGTGGCCGGCGCGTTGAACACCTCGGCCGGCGTGCCGATCTGGAGCATCTTGCCTTCGGCCAGCACGGCCACCCGGTCGGCCAGCGGCGGAATTTCGGTGAAGTCGTGCGTCACGAAGAACGCCGCCGTGCCGGATGCCGTGAGGATGCGCCGCAGGTCCTTGAGGAGGTGCGACCGGGCCAGTACGTCCAGGGAGGCCATCGGCTCGTCCAGGTAGAGCAGGCGCGGGGAGGTGGCGAGGGCCCGGGCGATGGAGACGCGCTGGGCCTCGCCGCCCGAGAGCTGGCGGGAGGAGCGGTTCGCCAGGTGGGGGATGCGCAGTTGCTCGAGCATCTCCATGGCGATCTGGCGGCGCCGTACAGCCGGCACGCCCCGGAGGCGCAGCCCGAGTTCCACGTTCTGCAGCACCGTGCCCGCCAGGAGCAGCGATTCCTGGAAGACCACGCCCATCTGCCGCCGCAGGGCGAGCGCCTCCTGGGGCAGCGCCACCTGCCGGCCCTCCCAGCGGTAGGAGCCGAAAGAGGCCGGGTGCAGCAGGGCCAGGGCGTGCAGCAGGCTCGACTTGCCGGAGCCGTTGGGCCCGACCACCGCCAGTACCTCGCCGGGGGCGATCGAGAGGTGGGGGATGTCCACGACCACGCGGCCACCCCGCACCACCTTGAGGTTGGTCACTTCAAGCAGCGGCGTCATCGCACCCGCGCCCCTCCTTGCTGGAGCCTGGTGAGAGCGTACGTGACGAGCCAGATGAGCAGCATGAGGATGATCGAGAGCGCGATGGCGGTGTCGAAGTTGCCCTTGCTGACCTCCATCACCGTAGCCGTCGTGAGCACACGCGTCTTGCCGAGGATGTTGCCGCCCACCATGGTGGAGGCGCCGACCTCGGAGATGACGCCGCCGAACCCGCCGATCACCGCGGCCAGCAGCGAGAGCCTGGCCTCGCGGATGAGCAGCCAGAAGAGCTGCCAGCGGGAGGCACCCAGGGCCGTGATCTGGTCCTGAAGCTTCGGATTGAGCTGGCCGATGCCGGCCAGCGTGAAGCCGGTCACCAGAGGCAGGGCGATGATGAACTGGGCGATGATCATCGCGGTGGGGGTGTAGATCAGCCGGAGCCGGCCGAGCGGACCGGAGCGCCAGAGCAGGATCGAGACCACCAGGCCGGCGACCACGGGCGGCGTGCCCATGCCCATGTTCACCAGGCTGATGACGAAGTTGCGCCCCGGGAAGCGGACCAGCGCCAGCAGCACGCCCAGGGGAATCCCCACCAAAACGCTGAGCAGGGTCGCCGTACCGGCGACCCTGAGCGTCAGCAGTGTTACGCGCACCAGTTCCGCATCGCCGGACGAAAGCATCTTGAGCGCAGCAACGATGCCCTGTCCGATCATCTCCATGCGGAATCCCTACTTTCCTGTAAGCCTAGTTTCCGCCGGTGAGTTCTTCCTCAGCCTTGCCGGCGTCCGGGAAGAAGAGCGGCTCGCCGTACTGGTCAACGCCGTAAGTCCGGATGATCTCCTGAACCTCGTCGGACACCATGAACTCCACGAACGCCTTGGCGCCATCGCCATTGACCATCGGGTACTTCTCGGGGTTGACCTGCATGACGTGGTAGATGTTCAGGAGCGGCGCGTCGCCTTCCAGCACGATCTCCAGGTCAATGTTCTTCTTCTGGGCGAGGTAGGTGCCCCGGTCGCTCAGCGTGTAGGCCATCTTCTCGTTGGCCACCGTGATCGTGGCGCCCATGCCCTGGCCGGTCTCCTGGTACCACTCCTGGCCCTTGGGATCGACGCCGGCCTCCTTCCAGAGGGCCTTCTCCTTCTTGTCGGTGCCCGAGTCGTCGCCGCGGGAGATGAAGGTGGCGCCGGCGTCGGCGATCTTCTTCAGGCCCTCGGCGGCCGTGGTGGCGCTCTTCACGCCGGCCGGGTCGTCAGCAGGGCCGATGATGACGAAGTCGTTATGCATCACCAGCTGGCGGTTGACGACGACGCCGCTCTCCACCAGCGGAATCTCGGACTCGGGAGCGTGCACCAGGAGCACGTCGGCCTCGCCGTTCTCACCCAGCTTCAGGGCCTGGCCGGTGCCCACCGCGACGGCCTTGACGCTGTAGCCGGTCCTCTCCTCGAACATCGGGACCAGTACGTCCAGCAGGCCGGTGTCCACGGTCGAGGTGGTAGTGGCCAGGATCAGCTCGGGGTTCTCCGGCGCAGCCGGCTGCTGGGGTTCAGCCGCCGTTTCGGGTTCAGACGATGTCTCGGTTGACGGGGTCTGCTGCGTCTGCTCCTGCGCAGCCTGCTGGGTCTCGGGCTGCTGGCTCTGCTGCTGTGCGCCGCCGCACCCGCCCACCAGGGCCGTGATGGCGGCCAGTACCACGAACCGTTGGAACCACTTCATCATTGAAGCCCCTCCTACTCGCGATCTGCCTGCGTGTGCATAACGGCGGCGGAAGCATGGCGGCCTCGCGGGCCGCCGTTATGTTCAGTCTTAGCATAGCGCACCAGTTTGAGGGTTGGCAATCCGGCTTCCTATCTAACGCTATGGCACCTGAAACAGGGGGGCGCCATACTTTTCGGCTCCAAAGGATGCCACGATCGCCCGCCCGGCCGGCCCGGTGGCCCACTCGCAGAAGCGGCGGGCGCCCTCGTAGTTGACGGCGGGGAAGACCTCGGAGTTGACGGGGATCAGGTTGAAGCGGTTGACCAGCAGCGGGTCATCGCGGAAGAGGCCGGCGTAGCCCTCGGGGCAGGCCAGCGTGAGGGTGGCGGTGTCCACGAGGGTGTAGGCGCCGGTGGACGCCGCGTGGCGCAGCGTGGCGATGCTGCCCTGGCCGCCCAGGGGCCACGGCTCGTACCAGGGCGCGGCAGGCGTTACCCCGGCGGCCTCCCAGAGGGCGAGTTCGCGCACGTGCGTGCCGGACCGGTCGTTCCGGCTCACGAATCGGAAGCCGCCGGCCGCAATGCGGCGCATCGCCTCGGCGGCCGACCCCGCACTGGCCACCGCCGCGGGGTCGTCGGCCGGTCCGCAGATCACGAAGGCGTCCACGGCGAGCGGGTACCGCCGGGTGCCGAAGCCATCCGCCAGGAACTGCTCCTCCAGGTTCGGCGCGTGCACCAGCACCAGGTCGACCCTTCCTGCCCGGGCCATGTCCAGGGCCTGTCCGCTGCCGGACGCGATGTACCGCACCCACTCCCCGGTCTCCGCACGGTAGGCGGAGACCAGCGCGTCGACCAGGCCCACCTCCACCGGGCCGATGGTCGACGACATGAGCAGGGGCCGGTTTTCGGGCGGAACGCCGGGGCCGGGACCGAGGATCGACTCAGCCTCCCGGGTCAGCAGCCGATGACGGCGCAGAAGATCCCGGGCGGCCTGGGTCAGCTCGGCGCCGCCGCCGGCCGCACCGCCCACCTTTCGAATCAGGAGCGGGGTGCCGATTTCCTCCTCCGCCCGGCGGATCAGGCCCCACGCGTGCCGGTACGAGACGCCCAGCGCCTCGGTGGCCCGGCGGAGCGAGCCGAGCTCGGCCACGGCGGAGAGCAGGGCGCAGAGGCGGTCAAATTGATCCTCACGGGAGAGCAGCCTGCGATAGTCGGCGGGCATGGTCTCACCTCTCTCGTTGTCTACCATTCGAGCCCCGAAACGATAATTCCTGTCAGGAACAAGGCTGTTTGCGAACTTTTCTGCAAGGACAATTGCCACACCCCACTTGCGCGGCCGGGCAGGGGCTGGTAGAATAGGGGCAGGAAATAACTGGGTGACATGGGAGGAAGATACAATGTCTCCGTCTCCCACATGGAACCCGCCGAACCCCCGCGACGGCGCCGTCATCTGGACGCGCGCCTGGCGCATCGTCACCTACGGGGATGCATTCCCTCAGGCAGCCCGCCTCTATGTGGCGCTGGGCCCGGAATCACTGGTTGAGGGGTACGAACTGCTCTTTCCGCTGCTGGACGAGCGGCAACTCTGCCACCGCCACGTCCGCTCGCCGGAGCTGCTGCGGGCCATGGAGGGACTGGCCGCCTGGGCCGGAAAGTCGGTGGTCATCGACCCATCTCCCGAAGCCGATCCCGAGGAGGTGGCCCGGGCACTGGACGCGCAGTTGGCCGGGAGGGGGCTGATCGGCCCGTCGCTGATCGCCGGTGCGCAGCCCTTCGGGGGGCGGACCGGCCTGGTCTTCCTCAAGCGGCAGGAGCCCCGGGCCGAGCAGGGCGGGGCGCGACAGTGGCTGGCCCGACTGCTGGGCGAGGGGAGGGCAGCGCATGAGCCTCGCAGCGCTGGCGTGCACGGGTGACCCGCTGCTGGACCGGCTGCTGAGCGAGTGCAGCAGCTTCCGCCTGACGCAGACCCACTGCGAGCGGGCGGTGGATGCCGTGCCCGAAGTGGAGGCCCGGAACCCCGCACTGGTCTTCGTCAGCCCCGCCCTGGGGGACATCACCCCCTTGCTGCAGGTGCAGGGAGTTCGTATCTGCTGGCTCGCCGAGGGGCCGGGCCCCGAGCCACCTGCGGGGGTGGAAGTGATACGGGCCGAAAGGCTCACACCCCAGCTGATCGACGCCTGGGTTCGCCGGCCCCGGCAGCCGGCCACACCCGCTGCAGCCGAAACGGCCCGGCGAACGCCGCCGCTGCCACCGCCGCCGCAGGAGCCGGCCTCCAACAGGCAGCCTCCTGACCGAGCGGAGCCAGTCCCCGCTGCGCAGGGCGCTCCGCCGTTCCGGCCACACGGACCGGACGCGGCGGCACCGCCTGGCGGGCGCGTGATCCGGCCGGTGCCGCCACCGGCGGGGGGAAGGGGGCCTGTCAGCAAGCCGGGGCCGGTGCCAACGCTGCAGCCTCTGCAGGCGCCCGCTCCCTCCGCAGCGGCGGTTCGGAGACCGCCGTCCGCGGTTCGGCCCGAGCGGCTGGCCCCACCCACCCCGAGGCCGGTCATCCGCGTGCTGCGCCAGCAGGTGATCACGTTCTGGGGCGGCAAGCCCGGCGGCGGGCGGTCCACCCTCGCCGTGGCCCTGGCCGACCTCCTCGTCCGGTGCGGAGACGTGCGGGTCTGCACGGTCGATCTGAATCCCTACAACTCCTCCTTGGCTCCGTTGCTCAGGCGGGAGCAGGAGGTGAGCAGCTGGCTCCAGCTGGCGGAAGCCCTCGCGGAGGGGCAGCCACCGCCTCCTGACGCCCTGCGGTGGATCGCCGACAACTGGGCCATGGTCAGCGGTCCCGACGGCCGGGCCGACCTGGTGGCCCACCTCACGCCGGAGGCTATCGCCTGGCTGGTGGACGGGCTTCGCAATCACTTCGATTGTATCATTCTCGACCCCGAAGCCCGGCCGGGGCCCATTCGCGACACGGCTGCCCGCCTGGCGCATCTGGTGTTGGTCACCGTGACCAGCGACTACCCCGACGTGCTCGACACGGCGCGCACCTTCGAAGCGGCGGTGGAAGAGGGGTGGCTGAACCGGAGCCGGTGCAGGCTGATCCTGAGCCGGTGGCTGGACAGCCCGCACCTGACGCAGGCGGAGGTGGCCGAGTGTTTCGGGATGCCGGTCAGCGCCGTGGTGCCCCTCAGCCCCGAGGCCGCACTCCACGCTTCCGGCCAGGGGCTGCCGGTAACCCGGCTGTCGGAAAAGGAAGCGGGGCCGCTCAGGCGGGCCGTGGAGGATCTCCTGGCTGTGGTGGCGCCGGCGGTGGCCGGCGTGGTGTCGGCAGGGTCGCGACAGGGCCCGGCTGGCTCGCTTCTGGGCTGGCTGAACCGTTAACCGGGGAGGGAGAGAGATGCGGGGAAACGTGGGGCGCCTCGCCCTGGCCGGAGCCTTCGTCTGCGCTCTGCTGGCCGCCTGGTTCAACCTGCGGTTCCTTGAGATGCAGCAGGAGCGGGTGGAGGTACTCACCGTGGCCACCGAGGTGCAGCCGTACACGGCCATCGGGGAGCAGGCGGTGCGCACGGCGCTTGTGCCGCGGGATGCCGTCCCGCCCGACGCCATCACCGACCCTGCGGCGCTCGCGGGTCGCTACACCCGTGCGCTGCTCGTGCCGGGCACGATCCTGCGTGAGGGGCACCTGGTTCCCGGCGGCGGCTCGAACCTCGCTGCCCGCCTCGCAGCAGCCTCGTCGCCGGACGTCCGGGCGATGGCGCTGCAGGTGGACGAGGCCACCGGCGTGGCCGGCACGCTGCGGGAGGGCGACCCGGTGGACATCCTGGTGGCCATCCACGCGGACGTGGCCGAGTCTGCGGGGCCCGGCCTCGGCCGGACGCCCCAGGGCACGTGGGCCCGGATCATCGCTCACCGAGTGCCGGTGCTGTACGTGCGGCGTGACGACATGGGCGGGCCCGCCGCGGTGGTCTTGCAGGTCACGCCGCAGACGGCCGAGGAGATCGCCTTCGCCCAGGCGAATGGAAAAATCTGGCTCCTGACCGGTCCGTACGGCTCGGACGTGGCACCGGCAGCTACCACCGGCGTCGACCGGCAGGTGTTTTTCGAGCGATATGGGATCGGTCAGAACGGGGAGGGAGCCGGGCAGCAGATCGGCGCATCCCGCCCCGAGGTATCCGGGGATGCGGCCGGATCCCAGGTCCTGGGCAACCCGGCTGACCTGGCCGCTCCCATCGCGGGCCTAGTTGGGGGGGAGTGAAGCATGGCGCGGGGCATGGTGATCGCCTTCTGGAGCCCGAAGGGCGGAGTGGGCAAGACGCTCCTCTCGGTGGCGGTCGCACTGCGGATGAGCGAGCGCCAGCGCACGGTCATCATTGACGGCAACGCCGACAACCCCGACCTGGTCACCCTCTTCCAGGCGCCCGGACTGCCCAACATCGGATCGTGGCCGGGCCGCGTGGAGGCGGAGGAAGCGGAGAGGCACCTGGTCCGCTGGACCAGCCGTCTCTTCCTCCTGCCGGGTCCGACCCGTTTCATCGACGAGGCCGTGCTCTCCGGCGACGCGATGGAGGCCGCCATCTCGTCGCTGGCCGGGGCCGGGTTCCACGTGGTGGTGGACCTGCCCTGCGGGCTCAGGGATTCCACCCTGGTGGCCCTCGACCTGGCCGACTGGATCATGCTGCCTGTCACCCCCGACCTGCTCGCGCTGACCCCGCTCAAACGGGTGGCCAGAGAGCTGGACTTCCTGAAGCTGCCGGCCAGCAAGTTCCGGGTGGTGGTGAACCGCGCGGTGGAGAGCCGGGAGATCACCGTCGACGACATCCGCGAGCTCAGTCCCTTCCCCGTGCTGGGTGCAGTGCCGTCCAGCCGGCAGGCGGCGCAGGCCGTAAGCCGCGGGGACCTCCAGGCGGCAGTCGGCCCGACCTCTCCCGTGGGCGGGGCGGTGGCGGCCCTGCTCAGGGGCATCGTGGAGACCGGCGAGGAGGCGCGCCCGACGGTGCCTGCCCAGGGAGCCCGGTTCCTCACCCGCTTCTTCCCCATCGCCGGCAGGGAGGGGGCATAAATGGGCAGCCGCACGCTGTTGCAGCGGCGCGTCGGCGCCGCACTGGTACGTGACCCGGCGGCACAGGTGCAGTATGAGCGGCTGCGGGACTACGTGCGCGACCGGCTCCTGCAGGAGATCAGCGGCGACCTGCTCCTCCGGCCGTCGGACAGTTCGCTCCGGCTGCTGGCCAGGGAGCGGATCGCGACCATCCTGGAGCAGGAGGGGTCCGTCCCCGCTGCCGTGCGGGACACCATGGTGACACGGCTGGTGCAGGACCTGGTCGGGTTTGGCATCCTCCAGCCGCTCATAGACGACCCCGAGGTCACGGAGATCCTGGTCAACCGCCACGACGACATCTGGGTGGAGCGGCAGGGCCGGCTTGAGCGGGTCGACGGGCTGGCTTTCGAGAGCGATCAGGCCGTGCGCCACCTGGCCGAGCGCATCGCACAGCCCATCCGCCGGCGCATCGACGAGCGCCATCCCATCCTCGACGCCCGCCTGGCCGACGGCAGCCGTGTCTGTGCCACGCTCTCCCCACCGGCGCTGGACGGCTGCGCCATCGCCATTCGCAAGTTCAACCCGCGGATGCTGGGATGGCAGGCGCTGGTGGAGAACGGCACCCTGACGCCGGAGGCGGTCGACTTCCTGCGGCGTGCGGTGCGGGCCCGTTGCAACCTCCTGGTGACGGGCAGCACCTCAAGCGGCAAGACGACGGTACTGGGCGCCCTCTCGGCCTTCATCCCCCCTGAGGAGCGGGTGATCACCATTGAGGACGCGGCCGAGTTGCAGCTGCAGCAGCCGCACGTGCTGCGTTACGAGACCCGCAGCGGGAACGCCGAGGGTCAGGGTGCGATCACCATCCGTGACCTGGTGCGCACGTCGCTCCGCCTCCGCCCCGACCGCATCATCGTGGGGGAGGTGCGGGGGCCGGAGGCGCTGGACATGGTCCAGGCCTGTAACACGGGCCACGACGGCAGCTTCTCCACGCTCCACGCCAACAGTGCGCAGGACGGCCTCGCACGCCTCGAGACCATGGTGCTCATGGCGGACAGCGGGCTGCCCATCCGGGCGATCCGCCAGCAGATCGCCTCCGCGTTCGAGCTCGTGGTTCACTGCGCCCGCCTGCGCTCGGGCCAGCGCCGGGTGGTGGAGATTGCCGAGGTCGGCCTGACCGAGGACGACGCCTACCGGCTGCGGCCGCTGTTCGTCTGGAACCCGCGGGCCGACCGGCTCGAGCCGACGGGCCTCCAGCCCGAGCGGGTGGTGCGCCGCTACCTGTGGGAGGAGGGGTAGCCGGTGCAGTATCTGGCCGCACTCTCGACCTTCCTGGCGGTGGCGCTCTCGCTGGGCGGGCTGGCGGGACTGCTCCGGCGGCGGAGCCGGCTGGCGGAGCGCCTGCGGGCGGAGGGTGACCGGTACGAGCCGGATGCCGGCGTGCGCCTGGTCTTTCCCGACTGGCTGGAGCGTCTGGAGCGAGAGGCGAAGCAGGCCGGGCTGAGCCTGACCCGGCGCCAGCTGGCGCTGGCGATGGGTGCGGCCGGCGGCGTGGCGCTGCTCCTGGCCCTGGCTGGCGAGTGGACCAGCGCGGCCGTCTCGCTCTTACTCGGTCTGGTCGGCCCGCTGCTCCTGATCCGCCACCGTGCCCGGGTCCGGGCCGCCACGTTCGCCCAGCAGCTGCCCGAGACGCTCTTCCTGATGGCCAACGTCATCCGGGCCGGCGGAACGCTGTACCAGGCGGTCCAGACCGTCGTGCAGCAGGCGCCCCAGCCCATCAGCGGTGAGTTCCTGCGGGTCGAGCGGGCGATGCAGCTGCAGGCCCCGGCGGGAGACGCCCTGGCCCTGATCCAGGACCGCGTGGGGCTGCCGGAGTTTACCAGCGTGGTGATCGCCTGTAAGGTGGCCGGCGAGGCCGGGGCCGAGCTGGACGCGGTCCTCGAATCCATCGGGCGGGAACTGGTGGAGGACCGCCAGTTCCTGAAGGCGATGGAAGCGGCCAGCGCCGAGGGCAAGGCCAGCGCACGCCTGGTCACCGCCATCCCGCTCGTGGTGATGGCCTTCGTGGGGTACCGGAACCCGGCCTATTTCGGCGAGGCCCTGCAGGAGCCCGCGGGAAGGCTCTTGATCCTCGGCAGCCTGGCTGCGATCGGGTTGGGCTGGGTCCTGATCCGGCGCATCACCGACGTCCGCAACTGGTAAGGGGGGAGACGGATGCCGGCCACCTGGACCTTCCTGACGGTGCTGCTTTTCGGGCTGGGTGCGTACGACCTCGCCACCGCCCGGCGCCGCCGCCTGCGGGCGATGGTCGAACGGGCGGGGACGGTCCTGCCCGGACGGGACGGCCCGGACCAACTGAAGCAGTGGCTGCGGGAGCGGCTCCTGCCCCGCCTGCCCCTGCTTCCCGGTACAGGTTCGCTGGAGGAACTGCGCCAGCTCCTCATCTGGGCCGGGCGCCCGGCCGGCTTGGGGGCCGAGGAGTTCTACTTCCTGCAACTGGTTCTGGCTCTCTCGCTGGCCCTGCTCCTGCTGGGGGTCCACGGGTGGGCAGGCGCCGCAGCCGGCTTCCTCCTGGGGCTCTGGGCGCCGCGGGCGTGGCTCCGGCGGCGGGTCGCGGAGATCACTCTGCGCATCCGGCGGGAGCTGCCCCAGTTCGTCCACCTGCTCGCCACCTGCCTGGAGTCGGGTCTGAGCCTGACGGAGGCTATCCGGCGGGTCGCCGGCGAGAGCCCGGGACTGCTCGCCGCCGAGATGCTGCACACCGTTCACGAGATGGCGGCCGGCAAACCGGCACAGAAAGCCTGGCGCGACCTGATGGACCGGCATGAGTGCCCGGAGCTGAAGGAGGTCGTCTCGGCGCTCTTGCAGAGCCACCAGTGGGGGGTCTCCATCGCCTCTCAGCTCCGCTTCACGATGCGCAGCATCCGGCAGCGCAAGCAGCAACAGGCGCAGCAGAAGGCCCAGGAGGCTTCCGTGCGGATGCGGGTGCCTATGGTGCTGTTCATCCTCATGCCGACCATCGCCATCATCCTGGGCCCGGCCGTGCTTCGCATCATCAGCCAGTTTGCGGAGGGATGAGCAGTGCCGTTCAGGCGTCTCCTGCGCAGCCAGAGGGGCAGCCAGATGGTGGAGTTCGCACTGCTGGCCCCGATCCTCCTCTACCTCGTGCTCTGCATCCCCGTCTTCGGGATGTTCGTGCACAGCTGGATGGTGGTCTCGGGAGCGGCCCGGGCCGGGGCCAGGGCGGCGAGTCTCCTGACGGTGCAGGGAAGCCGGGAGGCGGTGGCGCGGGCGGCGGCTGACCGGAACCTCTACCTCACCCGGCAGGGGGAAGACGGCGTGATCTACTTCGACCCCGCCCGCGACGTCAAGGTACAGATCAGCGGGGGGAACGTCACCGTCTGGGTGACGTACCACCAGCCCTCTTTCCTGCCGCTGCTGAGCGACCTCTTGGGCGGCTCCGCCCAGGTTGGGGGCGACACCGTGCCGCTGACGGCCGCCGCCACCTTCCCGATCGAGCAGGGGGTGACGCTGCGGTGAGCCCGGTCGTGCGCGACGCACGGGGTTCGACGTCGGCGCTGTTTATCTTCGTCTGGTCTGTGGCGCTGGTGGCGCTGGGAATCGCCCTGGATGTCGGAAGAGTCTTCGTGCTCCGGGAGCAGCTCCGCACCGCCGAGGAGGCCGCCGCACTGGCCGGCGTGCTGCAGGCCCGCTTCATGGTCGAGGCCCGCTTCCCCCGGGAGGAGAACCGGCCGGTTCCGGTCTGTGTCCCGGGGCCGGACGGGCTGCCGGAGTGCCGCCTTGTGGACAACTGGGTTCCGATTGAGCCCGCCGTCATCAGCGGGCCGGAGGCGGAGGTCTGGCCTGACGCCCACCGCCTCTGGGCCGACCAGTGCGTCCGCCCGGGCGTGCGCTGCGACCGGAGGTACAAGTCGGGGACGTGCTGGATTGCGCCCCGATCTGACTGGGCGGCGGTGCGGGCTGCGGCCCGCGATGCGTTCGAGGCGAACGCTCGCTGGAACGGCCAGGCCCGCCTGGCCGGACCGGTCACGGTGGAGATTGAGACGGATGCAAGCAGCAGGCCCAGGCAGCTGCGGGTCGGCGTCACCGCCGCGCTGGAGATGGACACCCTCCTGCTGCCGATCCTCGGGGTCGACGCCCTCACCGTGAAGACTCCCGGGGAGCCGACCACGGCGGAGCTTGTCCGCCGGGAGTGGCCGGGGCAGGTCGCCTGGATCGGCGGCGTGCAGGTGCCGTCCCCCTGCCTGATGCCATAGATATAAGTTTCTAAAATAACGACTAGAACGAAAGGAAGGGTTCGCGATGAGCAGGATCGCCAAGGGTTTCCGTCGTCTGGTGTCTCGCCAGGAGGGGCAGGGAATGACCGAGTACGGGCTGATCATCGCGTTGATCGCCGTGGTGCTGATCACCACCCTGACTGGCCTGAACAAGGCGCTGGACAAGACCTTTGACAAGGTGACGAAGCAGCTGGAAACCGCGGTGAAGAAGTAGGCGCGGGCCAGGCCCCCTGAGGCCAGGGGGCCTGGCTCAGAATCCCAGTTGCGTCAGGAATGCGTAGATTGCTGGGCCGGCCGCCATGGCCAGCACCGCGGGCAGGACGAAGAGGACCAGCGGCAGGAGCAGCTTCACGCTGGCCCGAGCGCCCAGTTCCTGAGCCAGCCGGCGCCGCCGGTCCCACGCCGCTTCGGCCTGGTGGCGGAGGGCGGTGGCGAGCCCGTCGGTGCCCTTCTCCAGCGTCTGCACCAGGGCGCCCACGAAGCGGGTCAGGTCCCGCACATCCAGCCGGTGGGCCATCTCGTGGAAGGCGAGGGCTGGCGGCCGTCCCAGTTGGATCTCGGCCAGCGCCGCCTGGATCGCTCGACCCAGCGCCGTCGGGCTGTTGCGGGCATAGTGGTCGAGGGCGGGCAGGAGTTGGAGGCCCGACTCGGCGAGGACGGCGAGCGTGAACAGGAAGTACGGCAGGTCCCGCTGGATGGCCGCCCGGTGCGCGTCGGCCGCGCGGCGCACCTCCAGGTCCGGAACCTGGAACGCCCAGACAGTGCCCACCAGGGATAGGACGGCCAGAAAGCCATGTCCCAGGAGCGACAGGAGCAGGGCTGCGGCCAGGGTGAGCCCCGCCAGGCGGAGCTTGCGGCTGGCCAGTTCTTCCAGCGAAACGTCCATGCCGGCCACTGCCAGATCCCTGGCTACCCGGGTGGAGGCCAGGAGGTGGGCCAACCGGAGGGTCAGCCGCCCGTGAGGGCCGGCGGACCACCGGGGCTGCGGAGGCCGGGCGCCCCGGGACGGGCGGGCCTCCGGCATCAGCAGCAGGAAGCAGCAAGCGGCCGCGAGGAGGCCGATGAAGAACGGCATCCGCACCCCTCCTCAGATGTCGATGCGGGCAATCCGCTGGGCCATCCAGTAACCGCCCGCCACGAACAGGAAGATCAGCCCAAGGGCCACCTGCCCCCACCGGGTCGCATGGAAGACGCCCAGGTAGACTGGGTTGGTCAGCCGTACCACCAGGTAGATCCCCAGGGGAATCATGGCCAGAATGGCCGCCTCCGTCCGCTTCTGGGCCGTCATCACCTGAATCTCCCGTTCCACCGCCAGCCGGTCGGCCACCATCTGCGACACGTTCCCCATCACCTCGACGATGTTCCCGCCCCGCCGGCGGGTGGTGACGAGGGCGTCCACCAGCGCTTCCACCTCCTCCAGCGGCACCCGTTTCCGCAGACCGAGGAGCGTCTCGTCCACCGGCGCCCCCAGCTCCACCTCCCGGGCGGCCACCTCCACTTCGTGGACCAGTTCCCCGCCGGCCGGGTGAAGCCGCCTCAGGTCCGTGGCGCATCGCTGCAGGGCAGTGGGAAGCGACTGGCCGGCCTTCAGGGAGGTCGCCAGGGAGAGCAGCGCCTCCTGCAGCTGGTCGCGCAGGGCCTGGGTCCGGCGATGGCGCAGCGCATCCTGCAGGGTGCTCTTGAGCAGCAGGCCCGCCGGCAGAGTGATGACGGCCGTGATCCAGGAGCCGGTCAGGAGGCGGACCAGCACGACGAGGGCCGGTGGAACGAGTCGGAGCAGGCTCCGGTCGTCTGCGGGCCATGCCGCCCTCCAGGCCGGAGCGGTCCAGCCCGCGGGGGCGGCGGGGGCCAGGGCGAGGAAGACCGCCCCCGCGAAAAGCACACCGATGAGGTAGGCCATCAGAATCCCTCCGGCAGGCTGACCCCGGCCATCTGGAACTTCTCCCGGCGCGCCACCGGTCGGCCCGCAGGCAGCAGCTCCCCTGCCTCCAGGTCATACTGGAAGACGGGTTCCGTGGCGATCTCGCCCGCGTGGACGCCCACGACTTCCAGCACCTGCAGCAGCTTGCGGGAGCCGTCGGCCAGACGCTCCAGGTGCAGCACAAAATCGACGGCCGAGGCGATCTGCTGGCGGATGGCGGAGGAGGGCAGGTCCACACCCGACATCAGCACCATGGTCTCAATACGGGCGAGGGCGTCCCGGGCGGAGTTGGCGTGGACCGTGGTCAGCGACCCGTCGTGGCCGGTGTTCATGGCCTGCAGCATGTCCAGGGCCTCCCCGCCGCGGCACTCGCCCACCACGATGCGGTCAGGCCGCATCCGGAGCGAGGCCCGCACCAGGTCCCGGATCGTCAGCGCACCCTTGCCTTCCACGTTGGGCGGGCGGGCCTCGAGGCTGACCAGGTTGGGGATGCCCGTGAGCTGCAGTTCGGCCGAGTCCTCGATGGTGATCACCCGCTCGTGCGGGGGAATCTTCAGCGATAGCGCGTTGAGGAACGTGGTCTTGCCGGTGGAGGTGCCCCCCGAGATGACCAGGTTGCAGCGGGCCAGGACGAGCCGGGTGAGGAAGTCTGCAACCAACGGGGTGAGGGTGCCCCGCTCGGCCAATTGCTCGAGGCTGAGGGGCCGCTGCGGGAACTTGCGGATGGTGAGCACGGGTCCGATCAGCGAGACCGGGGGCAGCACCACGTGCACCCGGGCGCCGCCGGGAAGACGGGCGTCGACAATGGGCGTGGCCTCGTCGACCTTGCGGTTCACCCGTGCGACGATGCGCTCGATCAGGTTGAGAAGTTCGGCCTCGCTGCCGAAGGCGAGGGGCCGGCCGTCCTCCGTCAGCGCCGGCTCGGGGTGGCCGCTCCGCTCCACGAAGATGCGCTGCGGACCGTTCACCATGATCTCCTTCACCGTGTCGTCCTGAAGGAGCGGGTCCAGCAGGCCGAAGCCGAAGATCTGGTGCTGCAGCCGGTCTACCAGGGCCGATTTCTCCTGGTGCGTGAGCTGGAGGTAAGAGAACTGCTCGGCGAGCACGTCTTCCAGGAGGGCCCAGATCTGATCCCGCAGGTCCCGCTCGGCGATTCCGGTCAGGGGGGCGGAGGCGTTCCGCAGGCGCTCCCGCACGGCCTCCACCACGGGGCGCAGCCGGTCGTGGCTGCGGGTGGGCGCCGCGCCGCCGGCCTCCTTCTGCCGTCGCTCGATCAGCTGCCGCAACCCGCCGTTCATCCGTCGCTCACCTCCTGCGTGAGGGCCTCCAGCAGCCGGTCCAGGGCCCGGGCGACGACCCCGCCGGGCCGGAAGCCGCCGAATCGCCCCTGCGGCTCGCCGCCCGCCCGAGCCTCTTCGGGGATGCGCAGCACCGGCTGGTACGGGAGGAAGCGCAGCACCTCCTCCATCGGCTGGGGCACCGCATCGCGCACCCGGTTCAATACCAGGCGGACGCGGTCGGGCGGAACCTGCAGGTCGGCGAAGAGGCCTTCCACCTGGACCAGGCGGTAGGCGGAGACGGTGTCGGGAAGGGCGATCAGGCATACCGCGTCCGCCGCCGCCAGCGCAGCACCTGCGAGCGCCGTCATCTGGGCCGGTGTGTCCACCAGGGCGTAGGCGCAGCCGCAGGCACCGAGGAGGCGGAGTACGGCCTCGACCAGGTCCGGGCGCAGATCGTCCATCACCGCCGGGCTGGCGCTGGGAAGCAGATGGAGCCCCGGCTCCGCCGGAACCAGGGCCCCACCGATGCGGGCGGGGGCCTCGGGGTCGGCCGTGAGTTCCTCCGGCGACAGGTCGCAGAGTTCCGCCCATCCGCCTCCGGTGCGCACGCCGAGGAGGGGCGCAGCGCCCCCGCCGCCCAACTCCACCACGGCCACCGCACTGCCGCGGGCGCAGAGCGCCCGCCCCCGGTGGGGCACCCCCCCCCCCCGGGGCGGGGGGCGCCCCCCCCCCGCGCCAGGTGGAGCACCACCGAGGTGGTTCCGGCGCCGCCCCGGGGCGAATGGAAGGCGAGGATCCTGCCTGCCGCCGTTGCCCCGTTCGCCAGCCCCAGGAGCTGGCGGAGGGTGGCCGCCAGGCGGGCCGGGTCGGGATCGGGGCAGAAGAGGATGCCGCGCTCGGCGGCCCGGCGGCTGAGCAGGGGTGGGTGCGGCCCGCTGGCGGTACAGAGGACGGCGTAGCCCGCGGCGGCCAGCTCCTGCCCCAGCGAGAGCCCCTCCAGCCCGAGGCCGGCGTCGAACACCACGGCGTGCACCGGCGTGGCCGCGAGTCGTTCCAGCAACGCCTCGCCGTCCGGCGCCTCGAAGGCCACGGCCAGTTGCTGTGCCGGATGCGCCTCCAGCCACTGCCGGAGCCGGAGGGCAGGGGACGACGGCAGGCCGCACAGGGCGACAAGGAAGGATGCCGTCATGGCCGGAGCCCCTCCGGCCGGCGCACGACCTTCACCGCCAGCCCGTCGGCGGCCGCCAGCACCGGGGAGACCTGCTCCTCGGGGACCAGAACCGTCACCCAGTCCCCATCGGCGTGGACCACTCGGGTGGCCGACAGGATGCGCAACGCCTCGCTCCCCTCGGCCGGCACGACGTAGAGGTCCACTTCCTCGCCGGCCTGCAGCGCCGGCGCGACGGGGACTTCCGCCCTGAGGCTGACCACCCGCAGTTCCTCCGGCCAGGCGGTACCGCCTCCGAGCGGCGGTTCGAGACCGACGTTCACGCCGGGGACCAGGGGCTCTCCGGGAAGGATCGCGCGCGTGGCGTACCATGCCTCCGGCGTGTCGGCGGGGGACTGCGGCAGCGCTGCTCGGGCGAGCAGGCGCCGGGTGGGGCCGTCCACCTCGACGCGCTGGAGCAGTCCGGCGGAGAGGCGCACCCCGGGAACAATCTCCTGCCCGGCCACCCAGACGATGTCCGCCTCGGACGCCGCGGCGGCGCCGATGCCGGCCAGGTAGACGGCGGTGAGCAGGCCGGCGGCCACGGCGCAGGCGGTTGCCAGAAGATAGCGGAGCCGGGGATTCATGCCATCCACCTCCTGCTCCTAATCACGGAGGAGGAGGCCTAATGGTTCAACAGATCATGGCGGTTCTGTTCCACGATAAAGCGTTTGTGCTTTGCCCGGTAAACGGGACGGAGGGGAGAGCGGGGCGAGGGCCGGCGCACCGCGCACGACGGCTCCCCGGGGAGAGCGGGCGGCTGCGCGCCCAGCGGGGCGGCGTGGCCGTCGAGACGGCCCTGGTGCTGCCCATGCTCTGCCTGCTGGTGATCGGTGGCTGGATTTTGGGGTACATGGCCTTTGCCAAGGTGGCACTGACCATGACGGCCAATCGGGCCGCCCGCGATTTCGCCGCGGCGACAGCGCTGCACGACAGGCTGAAAGAGACCAACAGGGCCTATCGCTATGACGGCGGATTTGCGGAGAGCTTCGGTCTGCCCCGCTGGGCGGTCCACGCCCTGATCATGCGCACGCCTGCCGGGGACGGAAGGGACGTTTCGGATCAGGCCGTGGTGGTGGCCACGTGTTACCGCATTCCCCTGACCATGCCCCCGGCCTTGTCAGGCGGCTCCCGGGAGGCGGCCGCAGCCGCTCCGGCGGAAGCGTTGGGGGGCCTGCCGGACGCCGGCGCACCGGCAGGCCTGGATTGGACCGGCCTGCTCGAGGCGGCAGGGCCCAACTACCGCGACGCATGGCGCACACTCCAGGCCGAGCGGGACGAGTGGGGGCGGCTGGGAGAGGAGGCCCGCGCACTGTACGAGCGGCTCACCCGGCTGACCGGGCAGGGAAGGTGGGCGGCCGAGTTGTGGCGGCAGGCGCTGGAGGGGCCTCCCGCGGATTTCACGCCCTTCGGCGGAGCGACGGTAAGCGGCCCGGATGACCTGGAGCGGGCGGTGCGCCAGCTGTGCGAGCCCCCGGCAGAGGCGGGCGGGCGCGCACTCGTCATGACGGGCCGGGCGGCGTACCTGCTCCAGACCGTCTTTGAACCTTGAGGGAGGCTTGGCGGATGAGGAGGTTGCGCGCGGAAGAGTGCGGCGGCATCACGGTGGAGACGGCTCTCACCCTGCCCCTTGTCCTGCTGCTCACCGTCGGCGGAGTCCTCGTGCTCCTGTGGCTCCACCACAAGACCTGGCTGCAGGTGCTGGTCGCGGAGACCGCGCGGGAACGGGCGGCCGACGCCACGTGGACGGGCTACTACAAGGACATCCGCGACAGCGTGCGGGCGCCCGACTCGTCCCTGGTGCTGGCGGACGCCCGCCTCGTGAGCTTCCACCTGCCCACCACGCCGCCCGCCGTCGTGGTGGGGGGCTGCGCCACCCCGGCCGGCCGCGTCCCGGACCTGGCGTGGGCTACTGGCGCATCTTCGGTGGACGCCCCGGGAGGCGACGGCGCGGACGCTGACTCCCTGGCCGATGACTGGCTCCAGCCCGTGCGGGCGCTGCGCGCCGAACTGGCCCGGCTGCTGCGGCGGGCTGAGACGTGGGTGGACGGGCTGGAGGAGGTCGCCGACGCCGGGGTGACGCTGGGCGAGCAGGCGGTGTGGTACCGGCGGGTCGGCGACAACCTGTTGAGCGGCGAACCGGCCCGGCAGCGGCTGGCCGCGGAGTACCTCGCCGGCGGGGTGATGGCGGAGGTGGCGCGCCTGCGCTGCCAGGGCGAGGGTGGAGCGGTGCTCACGGCGAAGGTGGTGATCCGGGGTGAGCAGACGTACGGGCAGCGCTAGGCGTTGTCAGGCGGGCTACGTTTCGGTCTACGTCGCTCTGGTGACCAGCCTGGTGCTGGTGCCGCTGGTCATGATGGTGGTCGACTTCACGCTCATCGCTTACTGGCGCACCAAGCTGCGCAGCATCGCCGATGCCCTGGCCATCGGCGCCGTTCTGGAGTCCAGGGAGTTCCACATCCCCATTCCCACGGATTTCGTGAGCGGCTTTCCCGTGAACGGCTACCTGCTGAATGCCATCCACCTCAGCAACCTGGAGCCCGGCGGCTTCCGCACGGGCCTCGAGCCGAAGCTCAGGCGGCTGGCTGAGCTGAACCGGGACCGGGTCGGCCCACAGTTGGAGGTCCGGCTGGGGGAGGCCCAGGTGCTGCCGCTGGGCAACTTCATTTCGCCGTTCATGTACGTGCGGATCCCGGTGGAAGCGGAGGTGCCGCTGCTTACGCCCTTCCTGGGTCGGCTCCTGGGCAGCGACAAGCCGGCGGCCGTTACGGTGCGGGCGGAGAGCTGCGCCGCCGCGTGGTACCGCCCGGACGCCTGGGTTCACCGCTGGTGGGACGCGGATCCGGACACGCTGACCAAAACGCTGGACGCCGTGATCAACGTGACGGACGAGCCGCAGAAATACTACCGGCTGGTGAACTGCGTTGATGAGGCCTCGGACTTCTTCTCCCTGGCGGAGGCCGTCCTGGCCAAGCACCTGAAGCTGCACCCGGAGGTGCAGGAGATCCTGCTCGAATGGATGGGCAAGCGGGCAGAGAGCAGGGAGGTCCGCCGCGCGCGGGAGGGTATGCAACAGCTGCCGGAGCGCTGCGGCCCGGGAGACCCGTGCATCGAGGGGGACCGGGCCTCGGTCGAGCGGTGGGCCCGGGAGGTGGAGGAGCGTCGCCGGGCGGAGGAGGAAGAGGAGAGAAGACGCGCAGAAGCCGCCCGGAGGGCGGCTGAGGTGGATGAGCAGCACAACGCACACGAAGGCGGGCCGTGACCAGGGCCTGGCACCCGATCGCAATCAGCTGTGCCCCGGTGCCCGCACCTTAGCGGAGGTAACGGAGCCCCTCCGCGAGCGGCGTCAGCCTCAGCCCCAGGTCCCGCAGCACCCCAGTGTTATCCACCGGCTCTTCCATCAGCACGAAATCCACGGCAGCGGGTGAGAGCGGCGGTGCGGGCAGGAACTGGAGCGGCCAGGCGGCCAGCTTCACCAAGCCGGCCGGGGCGTGGAGCAGCGGCCTGCGCCGGCCCATCACCCGCAGCATGGTGCGGATGATCTCGTCCATCGTGAGCTCTTCCGGCCCGCCAATCTCATAGACCTGGTTCACCGCCTTCTCACTGGCGAGGCTGGCCGCCACCGCCTCCGCCAGATCGTCCACGTAGAGCGGCTGCACGCGGGTGCGGCCGCTGCCGATCACCGGCACGAAGGGCAGCACCCGGGCGAAGGTGGCGAACTTGTTCAGGCTGCGGTCTTCGGGGCCGTAGACCCAGGACGGGCGGAAGATGGTGTAGGGAATGCCGCTCTCCCGCACCGCCTTCTCGGCCATGAGCTTGGCGACGAACCAAGGTTTCGTCTGCCCCTCGCGGGTGCCGGCCCCGGACACGTAGATGAACCGGCGCACGCCGGCGCGGCGGGCGGCCCTGACCAGCCGCACCGTTCCCTCCCCGTCCACCTCCACGTACGTGTAGCCCCGGCGCGGGTTCTCCACGGGGTGGTTCGGGAACTGCACCGCGGAGACGACGACATCCACTCCTTCCAGGGCCGGCCCCAGCGTCGCTTCGTCCCGGATGTCGCCGCTGCGCAACGTGACGCCCTCGGGCAGGCGGCCCCTGGCCCGCTCCGGATTCCGGGACAGGGCAATCACCTGGTGGCCGTCCGCGGCCAGGCACCGCACCACATGGGAGCCGATGAACCCGGTTCCGCCGGCGACGAGGATCATGGCCATGACCTCTCCCTCCTCTGCGTTCCCCTGCAGTCCATCTCTTATCGTACAGAGATTTGCGCATCAGAGACAGGGGGGCCCGCTTCCTGGCCGGTTTTGGCCACGATCCGGCGGGCCGTCCGGTCTTGCCAGTAGGATACCCCGTAAGGTATAATTGCGGCAAAGACCGGACCGACGATTGAGCGTGGGGGTGTGTGCATGGATTTCGCCTACGAAGTGAAGACGGAGCGGGGCGTGGAGGAGGCGGTCGTCGCCGTGCAGGCGGCGCTGGCCGAGCGGGGGTTCAGCGTGCTCTGGGAACTGAACGTGAACCAGACGCTGCAGTCGAAAGGATTCGCCCTGGAGCACGAGGTGCGCATCCTGGAGGTCTGCAGCGCGCCCCGGGCGGAGCGCGCCCTCGGGAACAACCCGGCGGCGGCCTATTTCCTGCCGTGCAAGGTCGTGGTGAAGCGCGTGGAGGGACAGACCACCATCGGCCTCACCCGCCCCGGCGCCCTGATGGGGCTGATGGGCGACGAGTCGATGTGCGCCCTGGCGCGCGAGGTCGAGGCGGAGCTCGTCGCCGCGGTGGATGCCGCCCGCTAGCCTGCCTGGGCCGCACGCGACGCGTTCCCGGCGCGGCGCCCACCTCCGCGGCCACCGGTTCCCGGGGGTGGGCACCGCGGCCAGGCCGCCGCAGGGGCGAGGGCAGCGCATGAGCTGGCGGGCGGCCCGGTCGGCTATCCGGCGCGCGCATCTGCCCCCGAAAAGGACAGCGATCCGCCTGCGCAGAATCTTCCGCCGTGGGAGGTGCAGAGCGGGTCATGTTCCTGTTGAAAATGAAGCAGATTGGCGTACTCGCCCTTGCAGCGGTCAACCTGGTCCTGCTCGTGATGGCGGTGGTGGCGGCCCGGCAGCGGCGACCGGTGCCCGCGGTCTACTACAAGGTGTTGCCGGCCTCGCTGGCGATTGCCCTGCTGCAGCTGAGCGTAGGGGTGTACTTCGTGCTGGAGGGGCGGCAGCCGCACCTGCAGCATGTGCTCTATGGAATCCTGGTGGGCGTGGGGGGCACGCTGCAGTTCCTGCTGCGGCCGGGCAGCGCCTCCGGGCAGCGGTACCGGAACCGGCCGCTGGTCCATGCGGTGCTGGCCCTCTTCGTCGTGCTGGTGGGCCTCCGGTCGTGGATGACCGGCTAGGCGCGCCGAAGCAGGGCGCGCACCAGCCGGCCGGCGAGGGCACCGCCCAGGAGCCAAGCCGCAGCCACGGCCAGCAGGACGCGGCCCACGGGGAGCATGACGGCGAAGTGCTTCCAGAGGAACTCCAGCAGCCGGAAGAACAGGTAGTAGAGAAACGCCACGATGGCCCATCCGGTGAGGGTGAGCCGCGACAGGTGGATCAGGTGCTTCAGCAGACCGTGCACCAGCGGGCTGGCGGTGAGGGTCTCCGCCAGTTGCTCCTCGGCCTCCAGGAGGCCGGGATTCTGCTGCAGGGCGGCCCGAAGCGCCCGGCGGGCCTCCGGCACGCGCCTCGCCTTCCGGTGCAGCGCCGCCTCGTTCAGATAGGCCTCGGGCTCCCGGGGAGCGGCCTGTTGTGCCCGGACGAACTGCTCCAGGGCGCCGGCCTCGTCACCTGACGCCGCGAGGGCCAGGCCCAGCTGGTTCAGCGCCCCGGCGTGGGTGGGCGCCCCGACCAGCGCCCGGCGAGCCGTGGCGGCTGCCGCAACGGCGTCGCCGCTCTCCCGCTGGCAGGCGGCCAGCGTGGCCAGGTAGTCCGGGTGTCCGGGCAGCAGCCGGCAGGCGGTGTCGGCCGCCTCCAGTGCGGGGCCTTTCTCGCCACGGCCCAGTTCGGCCTGGCTGAGCACGTGGTGCAGCCAGGCCGTGCGGGGCGCCTGCCGCACCGCGCCCCGGGCGGCGGTGGCGGCCTCTTCATAGCGCTGCAGCGCGACGAGGCTGGCCGCGGCGAGCCCTAGCACGTCCGGAGGGAGCGGGCCGGAGCGGGACAGATGGTCCACCTCGGCCAGCAGCGCGTGGTGCTCCCCTTTCTGGTAGAGCTCCAGCAGGGGCTGCGCCCCGGCGGCGAGCTGTTCGACTTCAGTGCGAGACATGACCATTGGTAAAATGTCACCCTTCCCGTAACATCTGGGGAGTCTGATTCGTCGCGAGGGTGCGGCAACCCTCTCGTTCTCGTTCGGCCACCGGCCGGAAACGTGAGGCGCCCCGGGAGCGGTTTTCCCGGGGCGTCTGGATATCACGGTTCCGGATGGCCGGCCGTGTGCTTCTCATCGGGCGGCCGGTGATGCTGCAGGCAGTAGACCAGCATGCCGAAGCCGGCGAGGATCAGCAGCGCGGCTGTGAGCTGCGCCACGCGAATCGAGCCGAAGATGAAGGTGGAATCCTGGCGGATCCCTTCGATCATGAAGCGGCCGGTGTTGTAGAGGATGAAGTAGAGGCTGAAGACCACGCCGGGGTTCTTCCAGCGCCGCCAGAAGAGCAGGAGCGCCCCGAAGGTGAGCAGGTTCCACACCGACTCGTAAAGGAACGTGGGGTGCATCACGGTGCCGCCGATGGTCATGCCCTCGCGCAGCCACCCCGGCATCAGGCGGATGAGCCAGTCGGGTGCCGGATCGCCATAGGCCTCCTGGTTGAAGAAGTTGCCCCAGCGGCCGATGGCCTGGGCCAGCGGCAGGACCGCCCCGCCCACGTCGGCCCAGCGCCAGAACGACTGGCGCCGAATGCAGATGAAGATGGCGCCGGCGAGCAAGCCGCCCAGCACCGCACCGTGAATCGCCAGGCCGCCCTTCCAGATGGCCAGGATTTCCCCGGGGTGCTCCCGGTAGTAGGGCCACTGCAGGATGAAGACCTCGTACAGGCGCGCCCCGAGGATGCCTGCGGGGACCACCACCATCGCCAGGTCGGGCACGAAGTTGACGTCCAGCCCCCGCTGCTGGGCGAGGCGGGTGGCCAGCCAGATGGCGATCATGATCGCAGTGACGATGATGATGCCGTACCAGCGGATTGACAGCGGGCCGATCTGAACGGCCACGGGGTCGATGAATGTGAGCAAGTCCACGGCCTCCTCATGCGGCACGAGTCCTGACGCTCCCCATTATGACAGGGATTGGCGGCAGAGGGAAGACCGGATGCCCGCAGGCATCCGGTC